>NZ_JBIAYZ010000005.1:0-51542 GCF_042898635.1 Micromonospora sp. NPDC000442
GCCGCCGCCATCAAGCCCGAGCCCGCCAAGCCCACTACACCCGACGCCTCAACCTCGAACTCCAGCCATGATCCCGAACGGCGGCTGCCGTACTAGAGGGTCTATGTGCGGCTTCAAGGCGGCCCGCAACGGGCCGCACGCGCCGCAGCCTGGGCGCGTGCCGGCCGCTGCCGCTGCCGCTGCCGCTGCCGCTGCCGCTGCCGCTGCCGCTGCCGCTGTCGGCTTGCGGCCGTCACGCCTGATGCCCGGCGGCTGGCGCGTAGGCGGAAAGCCCGGTGGGCCGCCGCAGAACGACAGATCCTTGACCGGTGGATAGTGGGCCGGCATCCCTGGTCGAGCCGCGCGGCCAAGAGCCCGCGCGGCGTAGGGAGCGGACGCCGGCCGCGTCGGTGAGATGGCGGCGGTCGCAGGGTCGCGGTTAGGGCGCTCCCCCGGCGGGGCGCTCCGGCTCCAGGATGACCGAGACTGCGTCGGTGGGCCGCGGTCCGTGAGTGGTTGCGGTAGACCATCCTGCCTACCGTCGACCTGGGCAAGCCGAGCAGACCACCGCCCGACCTGCCAGCGTCCGTCCGTGCGTAAAGGTTCTCCCAGGAGGGCGGTCGACGGCACGCGGGATGGCACTAGCGTTTCGCGTGGTCTGTGCGCTCCGCTTCGTCTGCTAAATCTGCCAGGCGATCAAGAGGAAAGGTTGGCGCTCCACGGAGAATGGCAATAACTCTCAGCGGCGTGTCTCCCGTCCGATCAGATCCCGGCACATTCGCCCCACGCGTCTTGCGTGACACGATTCGACCGGCTACAAAATCGAGCACTCTAATTCCTTGCTTGAGCCTTGATCCAGAGAACTGGCTTAGGTCAAGCATGAAAGCCTCTGACCTGTGTCCGGCTGCGTGAGGATCAGAGACTCCTCCGTCGACCAGATGAATTAGGCGTTGATCCAGGAGGTCGGTAAGGACATTGTAACGGTGCGGCCAATCTTCCTTCTCCGAATAGCCGACAAGAAAGTACGTGTAACTGGAGTCTTCCAGGCAGAACTTTCGCACTCGCTTCAGGGCTTCTACTGTACGGGTTGCAGAAGCAACATTGGCAGCCATGTCCTCTTCTAGCTCCTGCACCTTAACCTGTGCGGCATCGCCAGCAGCCTGATTCACATCCTGGACGCCTACAAGCTTGGCGTTTGGTCGGCGCTGCGCTTTGCTGATGGAACTGCCGGCTAGGATGAGATAGTCACGCGGGACGGCTCCCGAGGCAAGCACAAGACGATCTAGAGCAGCTCCGTGAAAAAGGCGCGTTAGCGTGGGCACTCCAACGCGCCGAGCATACTGGAAAAGTATGTTCTCCAGGAATGACTTCGCCCGCGCGGGGTCCTGCAAAGTCACGTCCAAGTCTAGAAGATCCGCATCGTGCCCCGTCTGCAAACCCAAGGGGGGCGACGACTGGAACCACCTAGTCAGATGCCGGATAGAAGCGATCTTCAGCCAAGCATCACAATCACGGACGCACCCATGCAGCATGTCAAGTAGAGTCGGCTGGACAGTGCGAGGCAGGTAATAGAAGTCATCAATGAAAACGAAGAGCCTTAGGCCACTAGCTTCCAAGAATCGCTTCAGTAAGCGCTGAACGCGAGGAACTAGTCGATCTGCCTCCTCTCGTTGAATAGCGCCGGGCTTTGCAAGGAGGCTTCCAATTTGCTCGTACAACTCCGCGCCTTGCACTGCAACCGCAGACGCGGGTCGGATTTGTTGCTGCTTGCTGAGGACGGCGGAAACCATCTCGTCAACTACATAGGCGAACACTCGCTCAATCTCTTGGTTGCGAAGACTCTGCATATTGATCCAACAAGAGATTGCGCTGTCCGACTTTAGAGTACTGCGCGCTTCCACCAACAAGGCCGACTTGCCTGCCCCCCTACGACCAAAAATAAGGTGGTGCCGAGGGGCCGTGACAGCCGGCAGATTAAGGTGCACGTCACGGACATACGAGAGGCTGGGTTGGGCCTCGGAGACCCGGGACCGAGCACTAATCAGACGCATCAATTCGACTGCTCGGTCATCCTTGACTCCGAGCACGAGAGGCAACGACGTGTCCTCAACGAGCTGCCGGTGCGCTTTCCGCACGATCACGAAGGCACGACTGGTCGGGGACGATATCTCATCATCGAGGTCGTTGCCTATCTGGGCGGCAGCCGGCAGATCGGCCTCATCGACCAAGACAATGTAATTGGTTTCATCGGGATAGGCCCTGACGGAAAGGTCAAGCACTCGAATGTTGCCGCGTGAGTTGAATTCCTGCCTAATGAAGGCCGGAATCTCAGATGCAGGTACGGCACTCATAGGTGGACACAACCCTTCGCTGCCAGATACTGTCGCACTATCATAAGAAGATCAGGTGCTTCGGAGGCCAGCCCCCGTGCTACGTCACGCCAATATTGCACTTCGGTGGGATATGGGTCATAGTCGGCGGCGTTGCGATAGGCCCGCGCGTCTTTCAGAGCGTTCGTCCATCGGGCCGCGTCAGGGAAGTCTCTAGGAATTTGGCCCGGCAGTGCCTGGTGGGACTCATGGTCGTCACCGCCGTGCTGAAAAAAGACCAGAGCTCGTGTTGCATGATACATGCCATAGTAGTTCCGACTGATAGCGTCCCGATACTGGGCGGGACGAGCGCGGAGCAGTTTACGGCCTGATGCCAAGAACTCTTCCGCAAAGCGGAGCCTATCGGCGCAAGCCCGGTGCCGGAGATCCTCTAGACCGCCAGCAGAGGCGCTGGCCAGGTATACGCCCTCCGTGAAGGCATCCATTGCCCTCTTGGTTGCCTTGCTGACGCGCAACAACGCCGTCTCGGGGACGGCGGTCGCTGACTGCGTCTTCGGAGAACGGGGAGAAGGCACGGCTGGAGCATAGTTGAGATCAGCAGTCTCTAGCCTTGGTCGGGCAGCTGCTCTTGAACTGTGTCCGAGCGGTCCGGGGCCTTCGGGAAGCCGGCATATCCGACCAGAGTCACCCAACACGACCGGCAGCGCCAGGGGATGCAGCGTGTCACCGACTGTCGGCGCTCCTGTCCTGTTGGCGACGGGCCAAGAGTGTCCCGTGCGCCGGATACGGCTGGGTGAACGTGGGTCTTCCGAGGTTCGGCGTCGTGCCGGCGAGGCAGAACGTCGTGCTGGATCTCTGACGGGCCGATGCGCTCGTTCTTCTCGACTGGCTTCAGGAAGTTGAGAAGAACACGGTCCAAGTCATCCGGCCCAGAAGCAGGTGTTGATGGAGCTGCTGCCCCGTCTGGAGGAAATCGAAGCGGCGGTAGCGACACACGAGGAGATCGATGCGGCGAAGGCGGAGGTCAGTCGAGACATGGGCGGGTGACGGTCAGAGGAGATCGGACGCTCTATCGACAGCAGCGCTGACAGCAACTGACCCCGGACCGGGGCGACTGTTGACGACCGACCGCGGACGTTTCCGAGGTCGCGGACGAGGCGGGACCACGCCAGACAGAGCGCCCAAGCTTATAAGCGAGATGTCCGGCAAGGCCCAGCGGCGACGCGCAGCGATGTAAGCGATGGCACTGCCGAAACATTCTCTTTTGGATCAAGCGCGCTCCGCGCGGCGCGGGCCGGGCGCGGTAACCGGCTCCTGACGGAGCCGCCGCCCCGCCCGCCTTCGGCGGCGGGGCGGAAAGTCAGCCGGCCCGAAACCCACGCCCGCCCCGCGCGTCACCCACTGGTTCCGTAAAGGGAACCGGTGACGAGTCCCGGAGGTCGACCGGGACCAGGACGACAACGTCCTACCTCACGTCACCCATTCGGCCTGACGACGGGGAACCGCGGACCGGGTCGACGGCCGGGCCGGGCGAGTTGCCGAACGGAATCACGCCGACCGCTCACGGGTCCGAGGTGGGAGAGAGGTAAAGGTGAGGAGGGGTGCGGAGGGTGGGGACAGGGGTTGGGGTCAGAGCTTGTGCCTCCGGCGGGGGCCAGACGACTCCAGGATGGAGTTGCCGAACGGTTTTGGTCATGGGTGGTAGTGGTTGAGGGATGCCATCCCGTCGACCGCCGACCCAGGCAAGCCGAGCAGACCAGGGCCAGGGCGACAAGGTCGTTCGTCCGGTAGGGCGCTCCACCTTGTCGCCCTGGCCCTGGCCCGCTCCACCGAGGTGTGGGTCGGCGGCAGACGGGATGGCAGCAGGCCGACAGGGCGTCGCGCGTCCATGGATAATCAGGCACATAGCGTTTCACCAACCTGAGTAGCGGATGGAGCGGGTGGTCTTGACTATCCCTGATGCCCAGTTCTTTTTGTTTCTCGGCAGCAAAGCGGCTGAATCGAGCACGAGCAGGCTTAAGGCTTCTAACCTGTTGTACGTTTGGAAACGACTTGAATCGAGCCCCGAGAACTGGCGTAAGATCCTCGCCCACCTTGAAAGCTCGAAGCTTCTTGGTGTGCTTGCTCAGCTAACAAGCAATAACATCAACTTCATGATCGCCGATCCCTATCGGACCCTTGCCGAGAGGCTCTTTCAGGCGCTCGGCAGAACTCGCAGCGTGGTCTTCATACACGAAAGCATTATCGCCCCACCGTCTGCTGCTCCGCAGGCGACGTGGGAAAGTGTCGAATTAACTGAAGTTCCGACTGAGAAGATCGGCGGCTTCGACCCTTATATACACTGGGATGCAGCTGAATTCTTTTCGCCGCCTAAACCGGCCGCGCTCAAGTTCGTCACCGACGCACTGCGCGAGTGTGACGTCAACGTTATGCCGTACAAGACGAATGCCGAATTGTCGCTGCTAGCATGGCGCTTTATTGAACAGGCAGACAAGCAACTGCTGTTTCGCGTTTACATTCCAAAGGGGCGCCTATGGTCGGCTGAGGCTGACAAGCTCCTCTCGCTCTTTCGTGACTGGCTGGGCCAGGTCAAAGGGAGTAGGGTACGGCAGGACGGCTATTCTACCCCGCAGGGTCAGGTGTACGAGTTTTATGGCGAGGATGACTCTCCTCTAGGACTAACGGATCAGTTCGGCGAATTCTCCGACTTCCTGAACGATTGCCTCGATCGTCCAGAAGAGGCGGCTAGAAGTCTCGATCTTCAACGTCTCAGCGCGGCCGATGTTGGCGATATCGTGAGCCGGTATTCAAAAGAGGCTCGACGCCTGAAGATTGACCTGCGACACGCGCGGGAGGCGAAGATTCTGTCTCTCAGACACCGCCTTGAGGACGAGCTTGCCGAAGTTGGAGTGTCGGATAAGGAGATAGCTCGGATCTCGGAGGAGATAGTTCCGCCGATCGAAAACTTCGCGTCTGCTTTGACCGCAGGATCCGCATCCTGGCGATTTGATGTGCGGACCCCCACGAACATCACCATCAATAACCAGGTGATCGACACGGTTAACGGAATCGTTGCCCAGCATATGCAGGGAACGATGAAAATGAACCCTGAAGCACGCGAGCTTCTTGAGTTGATCGACCAGTATGGTGGTAGGCGGCAGGCGGACTTGACTTCTGCCGTACACGAGCTTGAAGACGAGGATGCTAGTCGGCAAGATAGAATCTCTGCTCGCCAGCGCTTGAAGGCGTTCCTATACGGTCTAGGTAATCAGGTCGGGGTGGGGCTGCTGACGGCCTACGTCGAGGGCAGGTTAGGGATGTGAGGCAGGTGTGGAGCACTTGCAGGATCACACTGATGTCGGTTGCTGGAACGCTTAACCAGCTGGCGATCAGTCTTCTCGGACCAGTCCAGCAGTAGTTCGGTTAGGTCGGATCCGACTCTCCCCACCATGATCGCCTCCAGAACGAAACGCTCCAATTCTCGTTGATGGCGAAAGCCGGCATGCTTGGAAAGAAGCGCGATAATGGCGAGCGCCACGGCGACCCATATCCAGCCTGCATCCGTCATTGCGAGCACGAATGCAATGGTGGCCAGGGGTGCCGATATGCCGTAGGCAAAGTCTCTCTCAGCCTCGCGACGATCGTACTCCTGAAAAAGATCGGGGGCTTCGGCTGGCCATCTGAATTTTGCTTCGGCCACAGCTCGTTCGATGCATGACCGGTAGGTGGATCTGAGGTGGCACAGATCGCCATCCTCTCCGGAGGGATGCCTGCTGACTATTTCGTTTAGAACGTTGTCTACCTGAGGCGGTATATGGCCGTTCGTTCTAGCTAGGTGAAAACGGGAAGGCAGCTTGTCTATCAACGGTTTGACCGCATCTTGGAGACTCTCTATCAACGACGAGATGCGTACACCGACGACGTAAGCCACCACTGCTAGTGTTGCAATGAGCACCGGCTGTCCCAGGATGCCCGCGAGACGGTATAAGTCAACCCATAGCCCTGTCGCCTGGTTTTGAGGAGGTACGCGGCTTCCGAGAAGGAGCCAGATCACGAAGAGCCATAGTGATCCTGCTACGAGGGGCGTACGTACGTGGCGGACCCCGGGAAGTATTTGGGCGAGCACTAGACAAGTCTTCTACACAGGCGCAACCGACATGGCTGACGACATAGCTACAAGCTCCTTTAGCTCCTCGATGGTCAGCCAGGGACTGCCGCGGTGCGCCATCCGGTGGCAGTTCGAGCAGATCAGGGCCAGGTCGCGGAGCCGTGTGTTGGTTTCGCCGGAGACGTGTAGTGGTGTCCGGTGGTGACACTCGATGTAGTCGCGTCCCCTGTCGCCGTAGACCTGTTGGAAGTCGAAGCCGCATACCTCGCAGGCGATGGCGATGCCGCGGCGTTTTGCATCGGCTAGCTTCTGGCGGCGGAGTTTGGGGTTGCGCTCTCGTCGGAGGTGGGCCCGTAGTGTGACTCCACCCTCGCGCACTGCCATCTCGTCGAGGTCGGGATCGTTGCTCAACGGCTCTGCTTCGGCTTCCTCGCGAAGCAGCTCACGGATCCGGCCAGCCAACGCCCGCATCTCAGCCGGCCGAGCTTGGAACTCCTGGCGTACTAGCTTGTCGAGTTGGTTGCCGTTGCTGCCGTCGGCAACGACGTTGTAGGTCTTCAGAGCGACGCCGGCAGGGTTGCGGAAGTCCGGATTCCGGCGACCGCGGTGTATAGCAGGGCTTTGCAGCAGGTGCGACAGAGCCTGTACCCGTTCGTCGTTGGCGTCGAGCTGTCGCCAGCCATTGGCCAGTACGAGGTCGCAAGCAAGAATGATCTCGTCCCGAGTCCAGTCTGGATTTGGCAGGAAGGCAACCACGAAGCCGAGTACTTCCAGTCGTTGGGCAACTGTCTTGTCGCCACCGCTGAAGTCTGTGGGGCCCAGAGCTGTTCCCGTGCTGGCACCGTGCGCGTAGCCGATGATCGGCTTTGAGTCGTAGAGGCTTCCCTGGTGGTCGAGGTAGTAGGCACGCGACTTGCCAAAGCCGGTCGACTTGAGGAAGGCGTCGCGGCCAAGCCGGTCGAACTCTTGTATCGCGGCGAGTACACCGCCACGGGTTACATCGGCGAGGGTCACCGGCTGAGGCTACGACGTCGGTGCGACAGCAGCCGAAGCAGACCTGTCGATGGCGGGGCAGCCGAGCGTGTGGGCCGGGCATACTTCAAGCGCAAGATGAGAAGGTGGCTGTACAGCCATCCGTACAGCCAAGTGGATCGACAAATGTGGTCCGAGAACGACGACGGGCGACACGGCGAGCAGGCCAGCGGCAGTCGCCGACATCAGCCGACAGAAGTCTTGATCTTTGCAAGACAGGGGCCGCGTGACGCCGACAACGGGTCGATGCTCCGCGAGGCAGGAGGGTGTGGATTGCCTGGCACCGGATGGGAAGCCACCGTCACCGGTCGTCCTCGACGCTATTTCTCCTCGGTCGACTCAGAGTCGGATGCAGTGGGCTGGGCGCTGTGTGGACTGTCATCGGCGGGGCCGGGGACGCTGGCTGCGCCTTCGCCTGTTGTGAGCCATGAAAAGGCGCTAGCGACCGACTCCTTGTCGGTCTCAAGGATGTCGAGACTCATGCGAATTAATGCGTGCAGGGAGTTGACCCATGACTCGGCAAGGTCCACGTTCCCGCCCGCAGAGAGGGATAGGCTGGGTATCAAATGCCCGCGATGAAGAATATTGAGGCACCGCTCCATGCAATGAGTCTCCACCGACCACCACTCCGAGTGGGTCACGCCGCTAGCGATGTAGTAGGCATGGCGGTATAGATCAATGAGGCCGCTTTCCTGGGCCATGGCCCGCAACGACTTTCCTGAGAAAGAGTCACCCGTATCAACGATCCGGTGATCGATCACGTCATCGCTGTGGCTGAGGCGATCAAGTTCGTCGACGGCCTTCTTTACGTCCGGGCGGCTCAGCAGGTGCTCAGGGAACTCACTAGCGATGCGGGTGTACAACTTTGCCTTGCCGGAGCCGTACTCCTGGTACGAGCGATAGATTGAGGGACCTTGGAGTCCCATCCACTGTAGGTAGATCCGCACCTCGACGAGGATCCGGCCTACATGTGCTCCATGCTCCATGCTCCAGAGGTCGGGAACGCCAAGTGCTGTAATGACCTCCCGGCCAGCACGGGCGACCAACCCGGAGTGAACCTCTTGGCGCTCCTGGTCGTAAAGCCGGGAGGGGGAAGTCTCTAGAGCTTCGACGTAGCTCGACAGTAGATCCATTGCAAGCTGCCGCAGATGGGTGCCATCCTCGGGGGTCTTCCCAGGATCTGCCTTACTTTGGCCCTCTTCCGCCCCGGACCCCTCGTCCAGGCCGTCGCGGCCTCGAATACAACGCGTCGTCATTGAGTTAAATCCCCAGAATATCTTTGCCCACTTGATTGCCGCGTCGAATCGCGTTGGCTCCTTCGTGAGTACTGCGCCCTTTTGTGCGCCCCACATTGCACGAATTGCGGAGTCGGCCTTCGATCGGGTGGCGAGATCGTTTGGGTAGGGCTTAAGCAGGTCTATCGTGGATGAGCTACTCGTGAACGTGCGTGCCTGGACCGCGCTCCAGATCGAGAGACACTTGATGATTGACTCCCGGTGGCCGTCCCGAAGCGCCTCTACGATCGCTCGTGAAAGCAAATCGACCTCCGCCTGGTCGGGCGGCGAGAGTTCGAGGTCCACCAGCCAAGGTGCTGGTCGCTCAGGGTACGACGCGAGTGCCCTAGCGACGGGCTGAGGCAGGAGGCCGAACTCTAGTGCCCGGTCCCTAACGGGGCCTTGTGCGTCAGGGATGTGCTCGGTCAGCCGATCAAGGCTGGTGAGCCTCCCGTCGAGTCCATCAGCTAGAACCCTGGGCTCCGCCCGTCCCGCAAGGTCACGCTGTACCGCCCCTTGCCATCGAACGAAACTGAGTGCCGCAGATGATCCGAGCTCAGCCAACGTCAGGACTGGCCACAGCAGATCCGGGAGATCGTCCCGCACCCAGTCGCCGAGATGCAGTACGCCGGTCGCGGCGAGCGGTGAGAGGTACCGGCGGCCCTTACGTACATGACCCGAAAGGGGGCCGGAGACCTCGGTGCGTTGCTGGCGCTTCACGCGTATCACCGTAAAGGCAGCGTCCGACAGACCGGGGCCGGCTCGACCCCCGTCCGACCCCAACGGCCCGCACGATGAGCACCATTAGCGACGCAGGCAAGCTAGGTCCAGCAGCGTCGGGGCTTCTCCTGCGGGCCGAGAGGGGACAGGCACTCCTAATCCGCTGCTCTACGGGGCTGGTGGTACAGCCATCCGTGCAACCAAGCCGACCGACAGACGTTGTCCCAGGCATACGACAGGGGACACGACGAGCAAACCACCGGCCCTCACCGGCCGGCCGACAGGAGTCTTGATCCTTGCAAGGCAGGGTTGCGCGCTTGCGGCTCGCCCTGCGGGCGGCCTCCGGCCGTCCTCGGGCGTCCGCAGCGCTGTGCAGAGTACCTGCAATGATCTTGGATGGCAGTGCTTGTGAGTACCACGAAAATGCAGGTGATGGCCAGTGTGGCGAGCCTGCCTCAGTCGCCTTCCTAAACCGCGTGTCGCAGGTTCGAATCCTGCCGGGGGCACCAGGTCGCAACGTTGAGCCCCGATCACTGGTCCGCCTTCAGCGATCGGGCAATCAGAAGTGACGGCGATCACACGAGGTTGGGACCCGATCTGGCGGGGCCGGTCGTCTTACCGGGTGTGAGAAGAGGCATGGACGCGGCTGACGAGGGCGAACTCGTACGCCGAGTGGCCCGCGGAGATCGGCGCGCGTTCGACGAGCTCTACCGGCGTACGGCGCCCTGGCTGGAGGTGCGCCTGCGCCGCCGGTGCGCCGATCCGGACATGGTCGCCGAAGTCTTGCAGGACACGTACCTGACGGTCTGGCGGGCTGCGGGCAGTTTCGCCGGTGTACCGGCGGCGCGCGGCGGCGGGGCGCAGGGGAGCGCGGTGGGCTGGTTGTGGACCATCGCCGCCCACCGTCTGGTCGACGCGTTCCGTCGCCGGGCGCGCCGGGCCCGGGTGCCGCAGGTGCAGCTCATGCCGGAGACGGCCCCGGCGGCCGAGGACGAGGTGATGGCCGCCCGGGTCGGCCAGGAGTTGGAGCAGGCCCTGCTGGTCCTTCCGCCCGAGGTGCGGGCCGCGCTGCGGGCGACGGTCCTCGACGGGCTTTCCATGCGGGAGGCGTCGGTGTTGTTGGGCGTACCGGAGAACACCGTCAAGTCCCGGGTCCGCCGCGCCCGGATCGTCCTGCGGGAGGCTCTGTCA
This sequence comes from Micromonospora sp. NPDC000442, assembly GCF_042898635.1. Taxonomy (NCBI): domain Bacteria; kingdom Bacillati; phylum Actinomycetota; class Actinomycetes; order Micromonosporales; family Micromonosporaceae; genus Micromonospora; species Micromonospora sp. NPDC000442. The sequence goes on from NZ_JBIAYZ010000005.1 coordinate 10,635, forward strand.
TGACGACCACCCATCCGACGATGTCCCAGATAGAGCGGTACGCCGCCGGGGACCCCGGCCTCGACGAGCCCAGCGTCTGGGCGATCGAGGTGCACCTTGAGGACTGCGGTGACTGTCGTGCCCGGCTGGCCGGTGCCACCACTGTCGACACCCGGACCCTGATCGAACGGGTCGCGATGAACCTGGACCTGGAAATCGCCGCGACGCCCGTGCCCGCCGGTCGTAGCCGGCCCTGGTCCGTGCTGCGTCACCGCTGGTTCGTCGGCACGCTGCTGCCGTGGCTGGCGATGACCGCCACGGTGCTCGCCTCCGCGGCGCTGCTGGGCGAACTGTGGGTCGGGCGGCCCTCGCTGGTGCTGCTGATCGCGCCGCTGGCCCCGCTGCCCGGCGTGGCGGTCGCCTGGCATCGACGTGCCGATCCGGCCTGGGAACTGATCGCCGCCACTCCCGCCGCCGGTCTGACGACGCTGCTGCGGCGTACCGTGGCGGTGCTGGCCTTCGTCATTCCCGCTCTCGCCGTGGCAGGTGCTCGCACCGGGGTGTCGCTCGCTCTGATGCTGCTGCCGTGCCTGGCCTTCACCGCCGCCACGCTGCTGCTGGGGACGCTTGTCGGCGTACGCCGGGCCGCGATCGGACTGATCGCGATCTGGACGCTCGTCGTGATCGCTCCGAGTTTGGCCGCAGCTCGGCTTCCGGTGGTCCTGACCTCCGACAGTGCCGGCATCTGGGCGTTGGCCACGGTGCTGCTGACCGTCACGGCCCTCTTCCGGGTCAACGGACTCCGGCGACTTACCCACCACGACTAGTCGAATCCCACCGCGACCAGGTAAAGCCCACCGCGACCAGGCAGCTCCTGCCTCGCCTGCGCAGCTCCGACCTGCGAATGAGACGGCGCCGCTGCCGCGCTGGACGACCACCTAAGGAGACGATGATGATGCGTGCCGTGAGTGCGGCCGAAACGGCCGTCACCACCCATCCCTGGGCGGTTCACGCCGAGGGTTTACGGGTCCGGGCGGGGCGTCACCTGGCCGTCGACGGTCTTGACCTGACCCTGCCCTCCGGGGTGCATGGGCTGCTCGGCCCGAACGGTGCCGGGAAGACCACGCTGATACGGGCCCTGGCGACTGTCCTGAACCCCGCCGGGGGGCGGCTGACGTTGCTCGGCCGCTCGGTCGACGGCCGATCCGATCTGCGATCGGTCCGCCGTACCCTCGGTTACCTGCCGCAGCACTTCGGTTTCTACCCGCGGTTCACGGTCCGCGAGTTCGTCGGGTACATGGCCTGGCTCAAGGAGATGCCGAAGGCTGGTGTCGCGGCGGCCGTGCAACGGTCCATCGACCGGGTCGGGCTGACCAGCAAGGCTGACGCCCGACTCAAGACCCTTTCCGGTGGGATGCTGCGCCGGGCCGGGATCGCGCAGGCCATCGTCAACGATCCGCAGCTCCTGCTGCTCGACGAGCCGACCGTCGGCCTTGACCCGGAACAGCGGCTCGACTTCCGCGACCTGCTGCGTGACCTCGGCACCGACAGTTGCGTACTGGTCTCCACCCATCTGGTGGAGGACGTGGTGGCGGCCTGCACCGACGTGCTCGTGCTCAACGAGGGCCGTCTGGTGTGGCAGGGCACCCCCGAGGGGCTGACCACGCAGGGCGACCAGGGCGACGCCGGCGACAGCCCGGCCGAGCGCGGCTACTCCGCCGTCCTCCGTCGGCACCGCGCGGAGGCCGCCCGATGAACATCCTCGGGATCGAACTGCGCCGTTCCGCCGCGCTCGGTGCCGGACTGATCACGGTGGTGGTCGGGGCCGGCGCGCTCTATGTCGCAACCGGCCGCTGGTCGAGTGGCTGGATGGCGCTGGCCATGACCATTCGGGAGTACCTGCTCCTGCTGTGGCCGCTGGCCCTGGCCGCCGGGGCCTGGCAGGGCCGCCGGGAGCACCGGGCGAAGGTGGGTGAGTTGTTCACCACCACCGCCCGACCACGCGCACAGCGGATGCTGCCGGTCCTCGGTGCGATGGCCCTCACCCTCGCGGTCGCCTACCTGCTGGTGACCGTGGCGGGCATCGGCTGGATCGCTTCCACCGCCTGGCACCTGCCCCTGCTGAACTTCGCCGTCGTCACCGGTGTCGGTGTGTTGTCACTGATCGGTGCGGCGTGGCTCGGACTGGGCGTCGGTCGCATGCTCCCCGCCCTGGTGACCGCCCCGGCGCTGGCGGTGGCCGGCGTCCTGCTGATCTTCCTCAGCGTCATTCGGCTCCCGGACTGGTTGGCTGCGGCGATCTCCCCGGTCCACGGCACGGTTCCGTTTCACGCCTACCAGACGATCGACAACCGGGTCAGCGGTGCTCTCGCGATCTCCATGGCCGCGCTCGCCGCCGCGGGCCTGCTGCTGTTCGTGGCCGATGGCTGGCGCACCCGTACGGCTGCGCTGGTGCCGGTGGTGCTCGGGCTCGTCGTGGCGACCGCGGTCGTACCGCGGGACGAAGGCGTGCTCAACTGGCCGGTCGACCCGGTCGCGCGCGAGCTGGTGTGTACCGACGACGCGCCGACGGTGTGCGTCAGCCGGGTCAACGCCAACGTGCTCGACGCGCTGACCCCGCTGGCCCGGGAGGGGCTGACGGCGTTGGCGAAACTGCCGGACGCGCCGACCGCCGTGCACGAGGACACCCGCACGCTCATGAGTGACGACGTCAGTTCGCCTGAGGACGGCATCGTCAGGATCCCGGTACGAATCGACAAGAGTGGCGGCCTCGCTCACCCGGCCGCCGTGGTTCCCGAGGTTGTCCGAGGGCTGGGTGTCGGATACGACGGGCAGTGCCAGAACCGCGACGACGTGGTCGAACGGGCGGCGGCCTACTGGCTCATGGAGCGCGAGCCACAGTCGGACGTCGGCGTGATTCCCGGCATGATCGAGGAAAGCCCGGAGATCAACGCTGAGGCGGTCGCGCTGTGGCGAGGCCTGCGTGAGTTGCCCGAAGACGAGGCGCTGACCCGCGTCACGGCGGTCCGTGATGCCCTCCGAATCTGCGCCGACGTCACCGGCATCCTGTCCGGGACTGCCCGGTGACCTGGATGCTGCTGTACCTGCGTTCACGGCGCGTACCACTGGCTCTGGCCGCGGCCGTCGGCGGCGCGGCGGTGGTGTGGGGGCTGTGCCTGGCCTTCGCCAAGGAGCGGGACGTCACTGCGATGGTGGTCGTGATGACCGTCGTGCTGATGGTTGCGGTGCTGTCGCCCACCCTCGCCGGTCCCGACGAGAACCTGGACCGTACCGCGTCGATGCGTTGGCCCTGGCGGCGTGCGCTGCACCTGCTCGCCGGCCTGATGGTCGTCCTCGTGGTCCTGCTCGCCACGCTGTACACCGGGGCCCGGTTCGGGCCAGCCGCGTTGGTGGCCCGTGACACCGCCGGCCTACTGGGATTGACCGCCCTGTGCGCGACCGTGGTCGGTGCCGCCAGATCGTGGTTCCTGCCGTTGGGCTGGACCACTGTCGCGGTCATGTACCCCCAGGAGGGTGTCTGGGGTGCAACGGCGACATGGCAGGGACAGCCACCCGAGAGCGATGCCGCCATGCTGATGGCCGCGGTATTCGCCCTCGGCGGGTTGATCGCCTACTCGGTCGCCGGTCCGGCTCGGCGCGCGGCCTCCGAGTAGCTCCGGTGACCGCGGTGTCGCCCGCCGCCCCCTCGAAGTCCGGGACGGCGGGCTGTCGCGGCTAGGTGCCCGCCTTCCCGGGTGACCCGCGCATCAGCTCGTGGACAGCTGGGTGGCGGCGTTCACCACCTGGTCGATCAGGCCGTAGTCACGGGCTTCCTCGGCGGTGAACCAGCGGTCCCGGTCCCAGTCCCGCTGGATCTCGGCCAGGGTCCGGCCGCTGTGCTGGGCGATCAACTCCTGCATCGTCCGCTTGACGTGCAGCATGTTCTCCGCCTGGATGGTGATGTCGGAGGCGGTGCCGCCCATACCGCCGGAGGGTTGGTGCATCAGGATCCGGGTGTGCGGCAGCGCGTACCGCTTGCCGGCCGTGCCGGCGCAGAGGAGGAACTGGCCCATCGAACCGGCGAGCCCCATGGCCAGGGTCGCCACGTCGTTGCGGACGAAGCGCATCGTGTCGTAGACCGCCATTCCGGCGCTCACCGAGCCGCCCGGCGAGTTGATGTAGAGGGTGATGTCCCGCTCCGGGTCCTCGGCGGCGAGCAGCAGGATCTGGGCGCAGATCCGGTTGGCGATCTCGTCGTTCACCTCGCTGCCGAGAAAGACGATCCGCTCTCGCAGCAACCGTTCGAACACCTGGTCGCCGAAGGTCCGCTGGCCGTCGTCGAGCATCGTGATCATGGTCAACCTCCACCCGCCGGCGGCGACGTCGAGCGCCCGGGGACCGGCCCCTTGAGCCTGCGGGATGCCACCGGTCCTCAACCAGCCGTTCTGCCCCGGGCAGATCCGCCCACGGCAGAACGACGGACCGGCTCAGGAGACAACAACGCCTGGTGGCCTCACCCTCGGTGACTGCCGACGGTGGCCCGCACTGTGGCCGTCCGCCGGGCGGCTCGCCTACGTGCCCCGGATCGGTGCAGCGGGCCGCCGGACGAACGGCTGGGCGACCCGCGACGGAGCAGCGGCCCCCGGGCGACGAGGTGGACCGGACCGACCGGGTCGACGAAAGCAACGACCCTGATTCCGCCGGTCAGCCCACCGCCGGTCAGCCCACCGTCGGTCAGCCCATCGCCGGTCGGTCCAGCGCCGGTCAGGCCGGCGGTGGAGATCCGACCGACCGAGCTGGGCCCGCCCGCAACCCGGTCGTTGCTGCCCAGCCCTGCGGTCAGGTCCGCACCGAAGCCAAAACCGACGCCGTTGAGTCGGGCGACCGGCTGGGCGGATCCGTCCGTACCGCGGCTGGCGGTCGCCGGGTCGCCGGGTCGGGTGGCCGGGACGCGACCAGCCGGGCCGGTGGCGGGCAGTCGGCGTTCGACCCGCCGAAGCTCGTCGCGAACCTCCTCCAGCAGATCCGAGAGGTGCAGGCCGAGCGCCCGGCAGATCGCCGCGAGAACCTCGGAGGACGCCTCCTTGCGCCCTCGCTCTACCTCGGACAGGTACGGCACGGAGACCCCGGCGGCCTGGGCGACCTCCCGCAGCGTGCGGCCCTGGTGCTGACGCTTGCGGCGCAGCACCGCACCGATCACCCGTCTCAGCAACGACATGGGGGCCTCACTCTCGCCGCTCCTGCGCTGACCGTCCCATCATGCCCGTCCGCCGCCCCGTTCGCCGTACCGAGTCCATTGAACGCCACCCCGCCGTGCGGTTCCCGGATCAACGGCTATGTTGTGGACGTGCAGGCGACCGACGCGGGGCAGGTCCCCCGGTGATTCATTTCCCCGCGCAGCGGCGAGGCCCGCTCAGTGCGTTGAGCCTTCGGCTGGCTGCCGCCATCGGGTTGGTGCTCGCCGTGGTGGCGGTGGTCTACCTCGAACGGGAGCAGTACCGCGACAACAACGGGGACGGCCTGACGCTGCTGGACTGCTTCTACTACGCGGTGGTCTCGCTGTCGACCACCGGTTACGGCGACATCGTGCCGATGACCCAGCAGGCCCGACTGGTCAACATCGTGTTCATCACCCCGGCCCGGGTGCTGTTCCTGATCATCCTGGTCGGTACCACCCTCGAGGTGCTGACCGAGCAGTACCGGACCGGCCGTCGCCTGCACCGGTGGGAGAGAAAAGTGAAGGACCACGTCATCATCTGCGGCTACGGCACCAAGGGGCGTAGCGCGATCTCGGCACTGATGGAGAACGGGCTGGACAAGTCCCGGATCGTGGTGGTGGAACGGGCCGGTCCGGCCTTACGTCAGGCCACGTCGAACGGGTTGGTCGCCATCGAGGGTTCGGCGACCCGATCGTCCGTGCTCAACCAGGCCCACGTCCGGACCGCCAAGGCGGTGATCATCGCAACCGACAGCGACGACGCGTCGGTGCTTGTGGCGTTGACCGTACGCCAGCTCACCGCCGGTCAGGTCCGGATCATCGCCGCGGCCCGGGAGGCGGAGAATGCCCCGCTGCTCAAGCAGAGCGGCGCGCACCACGTGATCGTGTCCTCGGCGACCGCCGGCCGGCTGCTGGGCCTGTCGACGTCGGCCCCGCCGCTGATCGATGTGGTGGAGGATCTGCTCACCCCGGGCCAGGGCATGGCGCTGGCCATGCGCTCCGCGGAACGCAGCGAGGTCGGCAGGTCGCCTCGGGAACTGGACACGCTTGTCATCGCACTGGTCCGGCGGGGCAAGGTGGTCACCCTGGCGGACCGGGCCGGTGCGGTCATCGAGACCGGAGACATGCTGGTGCACGTACGCGACGACCGCCCCACCGCGAACACCCTGCCCTGAGCGACGGTAAGCGACGCCCGGGCCTGAAAGCTCGACCGGGCCGCCCCGCGGGAGACGGCCCGGTCGTCGTCGGAGCCGCGGTACGGTCAGCCGACAATGGTCCAGGTGTCGCCGCTGCCCAACAGCCCGGCCAACTGCTGCTCCGGGGTCTCGGTGACGGTGCCCCGGGCGTCGGCCAACTGCCCCTGCACCACGCTGTCGTACGACGGCCGGCGCACCGAGCGGAACACGCCGATCGGGGTGTTCCGCAGGTCGAAGCCGGGCAGCCGGGACAGCGCGAACGCGTACGCCGGGTCGTCGACCGTGGCGTCGTGCACGACGATCTCCTCCGCCGGGGTCGAGGCGGTCTCGCGTACCTCCAGGCCGAACCCGCCGGGCGGATGTACGACGCAGAACTGCCCGTCCTTGCCGAACGTGATCGGCTGGCCGTGCTCCAGCCGGATCAGGTAGTCGTCGCGGGTGCCCGGCTCCTTGAGCTGCTCGAACGCCCCGTCGTTGAAGATGTTGCAGTTCTGGTAGATCTCCACGAAGGCCGAGCCCTCGTGCTCGGCGGCGGCGCGCAGCACCGATTGCAGGTGCTTGCGGTCGGAGTCGATGGTGCGGCCGACGAAGGTCGCCTCGGCGCCGAGCGCCAACGACAGCGGGTTGAACGGCGCGTCGGCCGAACCGACAGGTGTCGACTTCGTGATCTTGCCGACCTCGGAGGTGGGGGAGTACTGCCCCTTGGTCAGCCCGTAGATCCGGTTGTTGAACAGCAGGATCTTGAGGTTGACGTTCCGGCGCAGCGCGTGGATCAGGTGGTTGCCGCCGATGGAGAGGGCGTCGCCGTCACCGGTCACCACCCACACCGACAGGTCCGGCCGGGAGACCGACAGGCCGGTGGCGATCGCCGGAGCCCGCCCGTGGATCGAGTGCATCCCGTAGGTGTTCATGTAGTACGGGAAGCGCGACGAGCAGCCGATCCCGGAGACGAAGACGATGTTCTCCCGGGGGATGTTCAGCTCCGGCATGAACTGCTGGACGGCGGCGAGGATCGCGTAGTCGCCGCAGCCGGGGCACCAGCGCACCTCCTGGTCGGACTTGAAGTCCTTGGCGGTGAGCTTGAGGGCGACGGGCTCAGACATTCTTCAGGACCTCTTCCAGCATCGTCTCCAGCTCGGCGGCGGTGAACGGCAGGCCGCGGACCTGGTTGTAGCCGATGGCGTCGACCAGGTAGCGGCCCCGGATCACGTGCGCGAGCTGGCCGAGGTTCATCTCGGGGATGACCACCCGGTCGTATGAGCGCAGCACCGCGCCGAGGTTGGCCGGCATCGGGGCCAGGTGCCGCAGGTGTGCCTGCGCGACCGGCAGGCCACGCTGGCGCAGGGCGCGGCAGGCGGCGCCGATCGGGCCGTACGTCGAGCCCCAGCCGAGCACCAGCACCCGGGCGTCGCCGTCCGGGTCCTCCACCTCCACGTCCGGCACCGGGATCGTCTCGATCCGGGCCGCCCGGGTCCGCACCATGTAGTCGTGGTTCGCCGGGTCGTACGAGATGTCGCCGGTCTTGTCGGCCTTCTCCAGCCCGCCGATGCGGTGTTCGAGACCCGGGGTGCCCGGCACGGCCCACGGCCGGGCCAGGGTCTGCGGATCGCGTAGATACGGCAGGAAGGTCGCGCCGTCCTCGCCGTTGGGCGCGGTGGCGAACTCGACCCGCAGGTCCGGCAGGGAGTCGACCTCGGGCAGCAGCCACGGCTCGGAACCGTTGGCGACGTAGTTGTCCGACAGCAGGATGACCGGGGTGCGGTAGGTAAGCGCGATCCGCGCCGCCTCCAGTGCGGCGTGGAAGCAGTCGGAGGGGGACTTGGGCGCGATCACCGCCACCGGTGCCTCGCCGTGCCGGCCGAACAGCGCCATGTTCAGGTCGGCCTGTTCGGTCTTGGTCGGCATGCCGGTCGACGGCCCGGCCCGCTGCACATCCACGATCACCAGCGGCAGCTCCAACGCCACCGCGAGGGAGATGGTCTCGCCCTTGAGCGCCACACCCGGACCACTGGTGGTGGTCACGCCGAGCGCACCGCCGTACGAGGCACCCAGCGCCGCACCGATCGCGGCGATCTCGTCCTCGGCCTGCATGGTGGTGACGCCGAACCGCTTGTGCTTGCTCAGCTCGTGCAGGATGTCCGAGGCCGGCGTGATCGGGTACGCGCCGAGGAAGACCGGCAGGCCGGAGCGGACACCCGCGGCGACGAGGCCGAGTGACAGCGCGGCGTTGCCGGTGATGTTGCGGTAGGTCCCCGGCGGCATCTTGGCCGGCTTGACCTCGTAGCGGACGGCGAAGTCCTCGGTGGTCTCGCCGAAGTTCCAGCCGGCCTTGAACGCGGCCACGTTCGCCGCGACCAGCTCGGGCCGCTTGGCGAACTTGCGCTCCAGGAACCGCAGGGTCGACTCGTACGGCCGGGAGTACATCCAGCTGAGCAGGCCGAGGGCGAACATGTTCTTGGCCCGTTCGGCGTCCTTCTTGGACACGTCCAGCTCGGCCAGCGCGCCGATCGTCATCGAGGTCAGCGCGACCGGGTGCACCGCGTACCCGGCGAGGGTGTCATCGTCGAGCGGGCTGCTCGCGTAGCCGACCTTGGCGAGGTTGCGTCGGGTGAACTCGTCGGTGTTGACGATGATGTCGGCGCCCCGGGGCAGGTCGGCGAGGTTCGCCTTGAGGGCCGCCGGGTTCATCGCGACAAGCACGTTCGGCGCGTCGCCCGGAGTGAGGATGTCGTAGTCGGCGAAGTGCACCTGGAAGCTCGACACGCCCGGCAGGGTGCCGGCGGGAGCCCGGATCTCGGCGGGGAAGTTGGGCAGCGTGGAGATGTCGTTGCCCAGTTGCGCGGTCTCTGAGGTGAACCGGTCCCCGGTCAACTGCATGCCGTCGCCGGAGTCGCCGGCGAACCGGATGACCACCCGTTCGAGCTGGCGGATCTGCTTGCTCACGGCCGCACCTCGCTTCGTCGCGCGCTGCGGCGCGGCCGGCTGAACTGGATGGTGACCTCGCCTTGCCCGGCCACGAGACCTCCTTGACGCGCCGCTGCACCGGCCGTCCGTGAACGTCCGGCCCGCCTGTCCTTCCCTCACCGAGAGCCTACGTCGGATCGGGGGCGCGCCCTGCCCGGAGGTCCGCCGACTGGGAACGAAACGTGAGGGTTTATGTGGTCACTTGCGGTGTTTCGCCGGGGCCGCCGTAATCCATATCACCGCACGTCCCAGCCGGGTCGGTCCTGGGTCCTGGCCGGCCGTCGGGCTCGGAACCAGATTCCGGTGTCCGATTCCGGCGCACCGCCGGCCGGATCCTCCGCCTCGGTCCGGAGCGCCACGCCGCTCATCTCCTCGCCACCGGTCACCGACGCGGTGATCCGGAAGCTGAGAGCATCCGCCGGTCGGCGCCGTGGCGCGGGTCGAGCCGGCCGATCACCGCTCCGGACAGCGGGGCGCTGCGCAGCGCCTGCGGCGTCGCGGTGACCGGCAACCTGACTTCCTCGGTACGCCCCGACCGGATCGTGCCGAGCCGGCAGCGGGTACGCGTCGCCGCCACGGCGACGCAGCCGGGTGGCGGCGTCGCCACCGTGACCCCGGCGGGCAGCAGCACGTCGACCCGGCCGCTGGCGTCGGCCCGACCGGTGTTGCCGAGCCGGACGAGGAATCCTTCGCTGGCCCCGTTGGAGTCGAAGGTGACCTCACCCGCCGACATGGTGATCCCGGGTGCCGGTGGGCCCGGTGGGAACAGGACGGCGAAGCCCTCGTCGTCACTCGCGGTGCCGGCCGCGCCGGTGGCCGTCACCCGTACCGAGCCGGCCAGCGGCATGTTGCGCCAGGCGTCGCCGTCGACCCGGATCCGCAGCCGGGTGCTGAACTGCGCGCCGGGTGCCGTGGTCCACCGCCCGCAGCGGTACTCGCCCTTCCCGGCGGTGGCGCAGCCGTCCGTGCCGGCGTCGGTGAGCCCGGCCGGCAGGGTGTAGGCGAGGCGGACACCGGCGCTCGCGCTACCGGCGTTGGTGACTGTCACGTTCAGGGTGGCCACCGTGCTCGCCGCGGTCCAGTAACCGGCCGGCAGGGTGACGTCGTCGGTGGTGACCTTCACGCCGGCCGATACGGGCGGTGCGAGCGTGGGCGCGGGCGGCCGGGACGACGGGGAGTACGTGGGCCGGGGCGGTGCCACCGTCGCGGCCGGCGGACCACTGCTCGGGACCGGTCCGCCGGTGGTGGTGCCCGGTGTGGGCGTCGTCGGCGGTGCGGTGGGTGTGCTCGTCTCGACCGGCGGCTCGACCGTGGGTGGCGGCGACGTGGGCTCGGGCTCGCCGGTCGGCTCGGCCGGTGGACTGTATGGCCCCGGCTCGGTGGCCCGACCCGCCACCGTCACGGTCGCTGCGGCACCTGGTGCCGTGCCGGCTCCGGCACCCACCAGCAGGCCGAGGGCACAGAGGGACGCGAAGGTACGACGCCAGCCGCATCGTCCGGGCAGCCGTCCCATTGATCCTCCGGTGCTGGTGGTGAGCCCATGGTGGTCAGAAGTTGCTCTGGGACACTAGTCCCAGATGAAAAGAAGTTCGCGACGCGGCCGTGGTCTCCCGGCGGACGGTAGGCTGACCGACCGTGACCGGTTACCTGGGCTCGTACGCGACGCTCGGGCTGCTGCTGCTCGCTGGCGTGCTCTTCCTCGTCGTCGCGTTCACCGCCAACCGGGTGCTGCGCCCCGCCCGCCCGGCCGATCCGCCCGGCAAGCGCGCCAGCTACGAGTGCGGCCTCGACCCGGTGGGCGGCGACTGGGCGCAGATGCAGATCCGCTACTACGTCTACGCGTACCTCTACGTGCTGTTCGCCGTCGAGGCGGTGTTCCTCTTCCCCTGGGCGGTGGTCTTCGACCGGCCCGGGTTCGGAATGGTCACCGTGGTGGAGATGGCGATCTTCGTGGGTGTCCTCGCACTCGGCCTGCTCTACGCCTGGCGGCGCAACATCCTCCGCTGGACCTGACCCCGGCGGGACCGGTCACCGTTCAGGCGAGGCCGCGGCGGCTGAGGGTTGGTGGACGATCGCCCCGGACGGCCGCGACCATGTCCAGCACCCGGCGGGTGGGGCGGACCTGATGGGCGCGGAAGACCCGGGCGCCCAACCACGCGGAGACCGCCGTCGCGGCGAGCGTTCCCTCCAGCCGTTCCGTGACCGGCAGGTCCAGCGTCTCGCCGATGAAGTCCTTGTTCGACAGGGCCACCAGCACCGGCCAACCGGTCGCGGTCAACTCGCCTAACCTCCGGGTGATCTCCAGGGAGTGACGGGTGTTCTTGCCGAAGTCGTGCGCCGGGTCGATGAGGATCCCGTCGGGGCGTACGCCCAGGGAGACCGCGCGCTCGGCGAGCCCGGTCACCGTCGCGACCACATCCGCCACCACGTCGTCGAAGGCCGCGCGGTGCGGCCTGGTGCGCGGGCTGAGTCCGCCGGCGTGCGAGCAGACCAGACCGACCCCGGTCCGCCCCGCCACCCGGGCCAGCGCCGGATCCGCCCCCGACCAGGTGTCGTTGAGCAGGTCCGCGCCGGCCGCCACGGCCTCCACCGCGACCTCGGCCCGCCAGGTGTCGATCGAGATGACGACCTCCGGAAAGGCGGCCCGTACGGCGGCGATGGTGCCCACCGTCCGACGGATCTCCTCGGCGACGTCCACCTCGGTACCCGGCCCGGCCTTCACCCCGCCGATGTCGACGATGTCCGCACCCTCGTCCACCGCCCTTTCCACCGCCCGCAGCGCACTGTCGGCCTGGAAGGTCGCACCCCGGTCGAAGAACGAGTCCGGGGTGCGGTTGACGATCGCCATCACCACCAGGTCTTCGGGACCGAACCGCCGAGCCCCGAGCCGCAGCACCCCGGCCACGCCACCTCCCACATCGCCACCCGCCACCGGCCGATCACGCGGCCACCACACTGACGCTATCCGGTTGCCGGTTCGCGGTACGCCGCGCCGGGTGGGGTCGCCCCGTTCCTCTCGGCGTGCCACGATCAGTGCATGGGTCAGCTTCTGCTCCTGCTGGTCGTGGCGGTCACCGTCGCGGCGGTCGTGTTCGGCGTGACGGTGCTGGTCACCGGTCGGGATCCCGGCCTCGCCCCGGTCGAGGCGGATGGGCGGGCGGTGCCGCTGCCCGGCGACCGTCCGCTGCGCGAGTCGGACGTCGGCGAGGTGCGCTTCGACACCGCCCTGCGTGGGTACCGGATGACCCAGGTCGATCAGGCGATGCGCCGGGCGGCGTACGACATCGGCTACAAGGCCGAGCTGATCGGAGTGCTGGAGGCGGAGGTGACGGCGTTGCGGGACGGACGGACCGCCGACGCCGACGCGCTTCGACGGGCCCGCGAGCAGGCGGCCAACCCGACCGAGGCGGGGGCCTCGCCCTGGGACGCCCCGGTGGTCGAAGGATCGACGATCGAGCTCTCGGTGGCTCCCGCAGCGGTCGAGACCGGTGACCGGCCCGGCCCGGGTCCGAAGACCACCGCCGAGTCAGCGGCGGAGCCGGAGGCTGTGGCGGTGACGCCGACCGCGACGACGGAGCCGGCCGACGGCGATGTCCGGCCGGCCGGTGAGCAGCCGGCACCGGGCGGACAGCCGGCCGAAGGTGCCGCGACCCCCGTCGCCGCTGACCCCGGCGACAAGCCGGCGGGCAGCGAGGCGCCGGGGTCCGGGCCGCGCGGTTCGGTGGTCCGGTCGGAGTCGGCGTGAGCGGCTCGGACGGCGCTGACGATCTTCGCGAGGCGGCTCAACCCGGTGCCGGTGAGGTCACTGCCACGGTGATCGTGAACGCGCCGGCCGAGAAGGTCTTCGCCGCCCTGCTGGCCTGGGAGCGGCAGTCCGAGTGGATCCCGTTCACCACCGTCCGGGTGGTGGAGGGCGACGGCGGTGAGGGGAGCCTGGTCGAGGCGGTCACCTCGCTCGGCCCGGCGGTGCTGCGGGACAAGATGCGGGTGGTCCGGGTGGACGCGCCGTACGAGATCGGCGTGGTGCACTGTGGCACGCTGCTGCGCGGCCCCGGGGTGCTGCGGTGCACTCCGCTGGAGAGCGGGCGCAGTCAGGTGGTCTGGCACGAGTGGTTCCACCTGCCGGGCGGGCCGGCCGGCCGGGTGGCCTGGCCGGTGCTCTGGCCCGGTTCCAAGTTCAGCCTCACCCAGGCGCTGCGACGCTTCGCCCGCCAGGTCGAGCAGGGCCGCCTGCCCTGACCGGTGCGTGCGGGCCGGGCTGTCGGACACTGGGCCTAGCCTTGACGGCGTGACTGAACTGGTGATCGGTGCCGACGGACTGACCCGGTGCGGGTGGGGCGCCAGCACCCCGGACTATGCGGTCTACCACGACACCGAGTGGGGCCGCCCGCTGCACGGTGACGACGCCCTCTACGAACGGATGACGCTTGAGGCGTTCCAGTCGGGGCTGTCCTGGCTGACCATCCTGCGCAAGCGGCCGGCCTTCCGGGCGGCCTTCGCCGGGTTCCGGATCGACACGGTGGCCAGCTACGGTGAGGCCGACGTGGCCAGGCTGCTCGCCGACGCCGGCATCGTCCGTAACCGGGCCAAGATCGAAGCTGCGATCGCGAACGCCCGCGCCGCACAGGATCTCCCGGAGGGGCTGTCCGCGCTGCTCTGGTCCTTCGCCCCGCCACCCGGTCGGGCCCGGCCGGGCTCCGCCGCCGCCGTGCCCGCGCTGACCGACGCCTCCACGGCCATGGCCAAGGCACTCAAGAAGCGTGGCTTCCGGTTCGTCGGCCCGACCACGGCGTACGCGCTGATGCAGGCCACCGGGATGGTCGACGACCATCTCGCGGGCTGCCACGTCGTGACATCCGCGACGGGCGTGATGGGATGAGGGCATGACGACCGACACCGCACACCGGGTGAACGGGGCGAGCCAGGCGGACGGCACGGGCACCTGGGCCGTGCTCCTGCCCGCCGGACGGTACGACGCCGAGCGGCTCGTCCACCACGACACGCTTGAGCTGACCGGGTTGGACGGCACCAGCCTGCCCCGCTTCGGTGACCAGGTCGCGGTGCTGGCTGACGAGCCGCCGCGGCTGGTGGCGGTGGGCCGGGTCGCCGGCCCGGCCGCCCGACGCCCGGAGGACCCGGACGACCCGCAGTCCGACCGGGCGCCCGACACGCTTGTGGTCGCGTACACCCGGCGGGCCTTCGACGAGCCGGTGCCGGCCGACGCGCTGGTCCTCGGCGGGCCGGTCACCGCGCTCGACGCGGCGACGTTCCGTGAACTGGTCGACCGGCTCGGCCCGGCACCGCAGCGACGCACCTGGCTGGTCAGCCTGGACCTCCCGATCGAGGCCGACTCGCCGGCGGAGGCGGTCCGGCTGTTCTGGGCGTACGTGCAGGAGCTGGGCCCCCGGGAGCTGCCCGCCTTCGTCTCACCCTCCGGCGACGAACTGGCCATGCAGGCGTTCGTGCTCGGCGCGGAGGCGAACCAGGACCCGGAAGAGGACGACTGACGGACCCAGGTCGGCCGCCGGGTAGGCCGGCGGCGGCTCAACGGCCCTCGAAGACCGGCTTCTGCTTGCTGACGAAGGCCATGGTGGCGGCCCGGTGGTCCGTGGTCGCGCCGCAGATGGCCTGGGCCTGCGCCTCGGCGGCCAGCGCGTCGGCCAGGGTGCCGGCGTCGGCGACGGAGAGCTGACGCTTGATCGCCCCGTAGGCCACGGTCGGTCCGGCGGCGAGCCGGACGGCCAGTTCCTGCGCGGTGGGCAGCACCTGCTCGTCGTCGTCCGTCATCCGGTTGAGCAGCCCGAGCCGGCAGGCCTCCTCGGCGCGTACCGGCTCGGCCAGCATCAGCAGCTCGACGGCCTTGGCGTGGCCGACCAGCCGCGGCAGCGTCCACGAGGCGCCGGTGTCGGCGGCCAGCCCGACCTTGGCGAACGCCATCAGGAAGCTGGTGGACGGGCCACCGATGCGGATGTCGGCCAGGAAGGCCAGGGAGGCACCCGCCCCGGCGGCCATGCCCCGGACGGCGGCCACCACCGGCTTCGGCAGGCTGGCCAGCCGGGCGGCGATCGGGTTGTAGTGCGCCTGGACGGTGTCCAGCGGGTTGCCGTAACCGCCCTGGAGGGTGTCGACGTGCTCGCGCAGATCCTGACCGGCACAGAACGACCCGCCCGCCCCGGCCAGCACCACCGCCCGGCAGCCACGGTCGGACTCCAGCTCGGCGAGGGTGTCCCGCAGCGCCTCCTTGAGCGCCACGTCGAGCGAGTTCATCGCCGTCGGGCGGTTCAGGGTGAGGGTGACGACGGCGTCGGTGCGGTCGACGAGCAGCGGCTCGGTCACGTCTGGCGACCCTTCTGTCGGGCTATCCGGTGTCCACCGTCGAGACACTGCTCGACGTACCGGTCGGCGGCCGGCCGGAGTCGGGCCGCGTGGCGGTCGAAGAAGCTGGCCGCGGCGATGCCGGGCCAGCGCTCGGGCAGCAGCGCCGGTGGCAGCTGCGGGTCCCGGAACAGGAACGTACGCCATGCGTGCACCAGCCGGAACCGGGCCGCGTACGCCTCCTCGTCGCCGCTACGGGCGTTGACGCCGGTCAGCAGCGTCCGCTGCTCGGCGACGAACTCCTCGTACGCCCGGCCGATCTCGGCCAGGTCCCAGGCCCGGCGGACCAGGCCCATCGCGCCCGGTGTGCCGGCGGCGTGCGCGGCGCTGAACCGCTCGAAGCGTACGCCCCCCTCGCTGAGCAGCAGGTCGACGTCCTCTGCCGGACGGGTGGCCACCCAGGTCTGCTCGTCCAGCGTGCCGTAGCCGAGGTACCGCAGGTTTGCGGCGAGTCGCTGACGGTCCCGGCGTGCGCTCGGCGCGTCCAGCACCAGCAGGTCGAAACGCCCGTCCCAGGTGACCCGACCGGTGCGGTAGATCCGGGAGGCGGCCTCGTCCAGCCGGCGGGCCGCCTTCGGTGTGATCGAATATCCGGGGCCGGACGCCAGTCTGATCGGTTCGAGCCAGCCCTGGCGCACCATTCGGGAGACCGCCGTACGTACGGCGGGGGGCGCGATCCCGAGCGGCGCCAGTAGCTTGACCAGCGCGGCAACGGGTGCGCGACCACCCCGCGGCCGGAGGTGGTCGCCGTACAGGTCGAAGAGTGCCGACCGTGCCTGCATGACCGCACATTGTGACAGGCCATCTAAGGATAAGCTAGATGCTGTTACATCAATGCTGCTTCGGTTTGGGTCCGGCGGTGTTCATCAGGGAAAATCGTCGGTCGACACCCACGTGCAAGTTGCGGGTGGTCATGGCGAAGTGGCTGTGGGGCAACCCACCGACCCTGGTGTAGGTCTGAGGGGAGACAACATGGCGGCGATGAAGCCGCGGACGGGCGACGGTCCGCTGGAAGTCACCAAGGAGGGCCGGGGCATCGTCATGCGGGTCCCGCTGGAGGGCGGTGGCCGGCTCGTCGTCGAGATGACTCCCGACGAGGCGACTGCTCTCGGTGACGCGCTGAAGGCGGCCGCCGGCTGAGTGAGGCCGGTGCGTCGGCGACGCTCGCCGCCGCGGACAGTTCGTCTGATCCTGGCTCTGAGCCACCGGTCTCACCGGTGGCTCAGAGCCGTCACACCTTCGCGCGGGCCGATCCACCGCGCGTCCGTTTCCAGGAGGTACGGCTCCGCGTGCTCGCCATCCGTCTGACCGCCGAGCCGGAACGGCTCGGCACCCTGGTCCTACCCGTGCGGCCCGGTGCCGGCGACGACGCACCGGCCGAGCTGGTGCCGACCGGAGTGGCCCCACCCGACGGGGTCGCCGACGAGGTGGCCGCGCTGATCCCGGTGGCGCGGTTCCAGGGCCGGGCCGGTGACGTGCACACGCAGCTGCGCCCCGGAGGCACTCCCGGCCGGCTGCTGCTGCTCGGGATCGGTGCGGCGGACGAGGCGGCCTGGCGGGCGGGCGGCGCGGCGCTGGCCCGCGCAGGCAAAGATGAGACTCATATCACACTCGCGCTGCCGGCGGGGGTGGCGCCCGAAGCGGTTCGCGGACTGGTCGAAGGGTTGCTGCTGGGGTCGTACCGGTTCCGGCTGGGTGCGGACACCGACGCCCCCACGCTGACCGACGTCGACCTGGCGGTCACCGACCCCGAGGCGTACGAGCAGGCCGTCACCGTGGCGGTGACCACCGCCCGGATGACCCGGCTGGCCCGGGACCTCACCAACATGCCCTCCTCGGTGAAGAACCCGCAGTGGTTCGCCGAGCAGGTCACCGAGGCCGTGGCCGACCTGCCCGGGCTCACGCTGCGGGTCCGCGAGCCGGAGCAACTGGCCGCGGAGGGCTTCGGCGGCATCCTCGCCGTCGGTGGCGGATCGGCCAGCGGCCCGCGCCTGGTCGAGATGGACTGGCATCCCTCCGACGCCCGCACCCACGTGGTCCTGGTGGGCAAGGGCATCACCTTCGACACCGGCGGCATCTCGATCAAGCCCGTGCCGGCGATGAAGCTGATGCGCAAGGACATGGCCGGCGCCGCCGCCGTCGTGGCGGCCACCCTCGGTGTCGCCGCGCTGGGCCTGCCGGTCCGGGTGACCACGCTCGTGCCGCTGGCCGAGAACATGGTCAGCGGGGCCGCGTTCCGGCCCGGCGACGTCGTGCGGCACTACGGCGGGTTGACCAGCGAGACGACGAACTCCGACGCCGAGGGCCGGCTGGTCCTCGCCGACGTGCTGGCGTACGCGGTGCAGGAACTCCAGCCCGACCTGCTGGTCGATCTGGCCACCCTGACCGGTGCCAACTCGGTGGCGTTGGGCACCCGCACCGGCGCGCTCTACAGCGACAACGATCAGCTCGCCGAGGAACTGCTGGCGGCGATCAGCGCGGCCGGCGAGTCAGCCTGGCGGATGCCGCTGCCCATCGACTACGTCGAGCACCTCGGCAGCGACCTGGCCGACCTGCACAGCGCGCCGACGCAGGGCGCCAGCTCCGTGCTGGCCGCCCTCTACCTGCGGGAGTTCACCGGCGACCTGCGCGACCGTTGGCTGCACATCGACATGTCCGCACCCTCCTGGTGTGAACGGGACGACGCGGTGCTGACCAGGGGCGCGACCGGCTGGGGCGTACGCGGGCTGCTGCGCTGGTTGGCGGCGCTGGACTGACCCGGCCGCGGGCGTGCCGGTCGGCTCGCCCCGCGGCCGGTCGCTCGGTACGGCCGGCCCGGCGGCGGCTCAGCAGCGCACCGCGGCCAGCAACCCGTGGCCGACCGGCAGCAGTGCCGGAATCCAGTGCTCCGACTCGCGGATGGCCTTCACGGTCTCGCGAACCGTGACCGTCTCCGTGTCGCGGGCGGCCGGGTCGCCGATCCGACCGGCGGCCAGCGCACCGTTGAGCACCAGCACTCCCCCCGGCCGTAGCAGCCGCAGCGCGGCGTCCACGCAGGCGGTGAAGGCGGTCACCTCGGCGTCGACGAAGACCAGGTCGTACGCACCGTCGGCGAGCCGAGGCAGGACGTCCAGCGCCCGGCCGGTGATGATCCGGGTCCGGCCGGAGACGAAGCCGGCCTCGGCGAAGATGCGGCGGGCGATCCGCTGATGCTCCACCTCGACGTCGATGGTGGTGAGCACTCCGTCAGTCCGCATACCGCGCAGCAGCCAGACGCCGCTGACGCCGGTGCCGGTGCCGATCTCGACCACCGCGCGGGCGTTGCCGGCGGCGGCGAGCAGGCGCAACGCGGCACCCGCGCCTGCGGTGACCGCGTTCAGACCGACCTCGCGGGCGAGGCTGCGCGCGGTCCGCAGGACGAGGTCCTCGGTGACGTACGACTCGGCGAACTGTAGGGCCGGGTTCGTCGAACTGCTGGAACCGGCGACCGTGGCGATGGGGCACCTCCGGGCGACGAGCATGATGCGCAGGGCGGTTGGGCACTGTGACTCTAAAGGCGGCCCGTCCTGAGCGCAGCGGGGCATCCACCCGCGGTGACAACCGCTGACCCCGCGCGGCGCATCCGTGCAATCCTGGAAGCGGTATCCCGTCGCCCGCGCCGGACCGCGGACGCGTGGATATCGGGGACGGGAGTGGGAGGCACCGAGTGACCGACGGCTGGGACTGGCGCCAGCCCGGCGTGGGCGGAGCACCGGCCGGGCAGCCGGCGGCCGGGTATCCGGCAGCCGGTGGGCCGGCGACACCACAGGACGGCGGCCATGCCGCTTCGCCGTGGTGGTCCGACGCGCTCGCCGATCCGTGGCGGGATCCGCACGCACCGGCGGCAGTGGTGCTGCCCGCCGCCCCGGCGGCCGGCAGCGAGCCGGAACCGGTCACCGATCCCGACGCGGCTGGCCGGCCGAGGCTCCAGCAGCTCCTGCTCATTCCGCTGGTGACCGCCCTGCTGGCGGGCGCGCTCGGTGGTGCGCTCGGCTACGCGTTCGCGATCCGTGGTGGTGCCGGTGGGGCGGTGCTGGGGGCGGTCCCCGGTGCGGCGCCCACGCTCGCCCAACGTCCACCGGAGTCGCTGGCTGGCGTCGCCGAGCGCGTACTGCCCAGCGTGGTCACCGTCCGGGTCGCCGGGCTCGGTGGCACCAGCGAGGGCTCGGGCTTCATCGCCAGCGCCGACGGGCATGTGATCACGAACGATCATGTGGTGGCCGGCGGCACCGGGAAGGCGTCGGTCATCTTCAACGACGGCAGCTCGGCATCCGCGACCGTGGTGGGGCAGGACGCGGAGTCCGACATCGCGGTGATCAAGGTCTCCCGCACCGGGCTGCGTCCGGTCGAATTCGGCGACTCCGACGCCCTGGCCGTCGGTGACCCGGTGCTGGCGATGGGTTCCCCACTGTCGCTGGCGAACACGGTCACCGCGGGCATCGTCAGCGCCCTGGACCGGACGATGCACGCCGGCGAGCCGGGCGGCCCGACGCGCTACTACGCCGCGATCCAGACCGACGCCGCGGTCAACCACGGAAACTCGGGCGGCCCGCTGGTCGACGCGGCGGGGCGGGTCATCGGCGTCAACTCCACGATCAAGTCGCTGGTCGCCGAGGGGCAGGAGGCCGGCAACATCGGCCTCGCCTTCGCCATCCCGATCAATCAGGCGAAACGGATCACCCAGGACATCATCGGCACCGGGAAGGCCCGCCGTACGGTGATCGGCGCCCAGGTCGGCGGGCCCGGCTCGGGCACCAACGGTGCCGGCGTACGCCTCGCGACGGTCGAGCCGTCCGGTCCGGCGGCCGGCGCCGGACTGCGTGCCGGTGACGTGATCCTGAAGCTCAACGGCCGCCCGATGACCGAGCCGACCGACCTGATCGCCCTGGTCCGCAAGTACGCGCCCGGATCGGTGGTGACGGTCGAATACCGCCGGGGTTCGACCCGGCAGAACGCCTCGGTCACCCTCGCTGCGGACGCGAAGTGACCTCGCACCCTCTTCTGGCAGCGGCACCTACGTGCGTACTCTGGCTGCGGTAGCCGGGGGAAGGGGGACCGAGGGTGTTCGAGAACCTGAACGTGTGGGAGGTTGGCGCGCTGCTGCTGCTGGCGCTGCTGATCTTCGGTGACCGGCTGCCGGTGGTGATCAGTGACGGACTGCGGATGGTGCGCAACCTGCGCACCATGGCCCGCAGCGCCACCACCGACCTGAGCAAGGAGTTGGGCACCGACATCCAGTTGGAGGACCTGCACCCCAAGGCGTTCATCCGCAAGCACCTGCTCAGCGAGGAGGACGAGCAGGCGATCCGGAAGCCGCTTCAGGGTGTCTACGACGGCCTCCGAGCGGACGTCACAGGCGTGCACGACGAGCTCAAGGACGTCGCGAACGCGGCGGACCCGCGTCGGCCCGGCCCGGCCCCGGCGAGCGCCGGCCCGGCACCGGCTCCCCGCGCGGTCAGCTACGACGACGTCACCTGACACCTGTCGTCCCTCCGCGAACGACCGGTCGGGCCGCGAGCCGCCGTCTGAGCGAACGACAGCGTCGGCCGGGGCCGACCCGAAACGGCATCCTCAGCCGAGGGCCGATTCGGGCCGGACGAGGTTGACCGTGTGGGTCAGCGCCCGGACGGCTTGAGGCCCAGCGGCTTGCCGAGCAGGGACTCGCGGCGCAGCGCGAGCCGGTCGGCCACCTGGCCCAGCGCCTTCGCCGCCGGGGAGTCCGGCTCGGCGAGCACGATCGGGTTGCCCTCGTCGCCGGCCTCCCGGACCCGGGTGTCCAGCGGCACCTGGCCCAGCAGCGGCACCTGCGCGCCGATGGTCTGGGTAAGCGAATCCGCCACCGTCTGACCACCACCGGCCCCGAAGATCTCCATCCGGGAGCCGTCGGGCAGTTCCAACCAGGACATGTTCTCGATCACGCCGACCACCCGCTGGTGGGTCTGCAGGGCGATCGCGCCGGCCCGCTCGGCCACCTCCGCGGCGGCGGCCTGAGGGGTGGTGACCACCAGGATCTCGGCGTTCGGCAGCAGTTGGGCCAGGGAGATCGCCACGTCGCCGGTGCCCGGGGGCAGGTCGAGCAGGAGGACGTCGAGGTCGCCCCAGTAGACGTCGGCGAGGAACTGCTGCAACGCGCGGTGCAGCATCGGGCCCCGCCAGACCACGGCGGCGTTGCCGGCGGTGAACATCCCGATCGAGATGACCTTCACCCGGTGCGCCTGCGGCGGCATGATCATGTCCTCGACCCGGGTGGGCAGGCCGTCCGCACCGAGCATCCGCGGCACGGAGTGCCCGTAGATGTCCGCGTCCACCACGCCGACGGAAAGGCCCCGGGCAGCCAGCGCGGCGGCCAGGTTGACCGTCACGCTGGACTTGCCGACGCCGCCCTTGCCGCTGGCCACCGCGTACACCCGGGTCCGGGAGCCGGGCTGGGCGAACGGGATCACCGGCTCCGCGGTCGCGCCGCCACCGCGCAGCTTCGCCTGGAGTTCCTGGCGCTGCTCGGTGCTCATCACACCGAACTCGATCTCGACGCGGCTGACCCCGCTCACCGCGCCGACGGCCGCGGTGATGTCCGAGCGCAGCTTGTCCTTCAGCGGGCAACCGGCCACGGTCAGCAGCAACTCGACCCGGACCACGCCGTCCTCGCCGACCTCGGCGGAACGCACCATGCCGAGTTCGGTGATCGGCCGGCGGATCTCCGGGTCGTTGACGGTGGCCAGGGCGGCCAGGACGGCGTCGCTGACGGTGCTGACGGGAGCTGACATGCCCGCAATGCTACGTCGGCGGCAGGCGGCCACCGGTGCCGGTCACAGCGGTGTGAGCGAGTCGATCAGCTCTCCGGGCGGTGGGAGGTCGCCGGGTCGTGACGACCGTCACCCGGTTGGTCGCCGTCCACCTCGTCACGGGGTTCATCCAACCCGTCGCCGCCGGTCCGGGCGGCCGGGTCCCGGTGCCGGCGTTCCAGCCGCTGACGCCGCTGCGCCGCCTCGTCCAACTCCTCGGCGAGCCGGGTCAGCTCGGAGCGGACGAAGTCCCGGGTGGCCACCTCGCCCAGCGCGATCCGCAGCGCGGCGATCTCCCGGGCCAGGTACTCCGTGTCGGCCTTCTGCATGGTCGCCCGGCGCCGGTCCTCCTCCATCGCCACCCGATCGCGGTCGGCCTGGCGGTTCTGCGCCAGCAGGATCAGCGGTGCCGCGTACGACGCCTGGATGGAGAGCACCAGGGTGAGGAAGGTGAAGGTGTACGGGTCGAAACGCATTCCCGCCGGGGCGAGGGTGTTCCAGAGGAACCACGCGCTGATCACCAGCGTCATGTAGACGATGAAGTTCGCCGTACCCATGCCGCGGGCGATGCCCTCGGCCCAGCGTCCGAACGTCTCCTGGTCCACCCGGGGCAGCTTGAACCCTCGGGGCTCCCGCGGCAGGTCCAGCCGCTCCGCGCGCCGTTGCTCAGTCATGGCCACCGTCCGTCGCCGGTTGCGGAACGTTCGAGGCCGATGCGCCGTTCGGTAGGCCGCTCGGCGCCGTGTCCCGGTCCCGCCAGTCCCGCGGCAGCAAGTGATCCAGCACGTCGTCGACGGTGACGGCGCCCACCAGCCGGTTGTTCCGGTCGATCACCGGCATGGCCACCAGATCGTAGGTGGCCATCCGACGGGTGATCTCCGGTAGTGGGGTGGTCGGGCGCAGCGGATCGATGTCGTTGACCACCACCCCGCCGAGCAGATCCGCCGGGGGCTCCCGGAGCAACCGCTGGAAGTGCACCATACCCAGGTAGCGACCGGTGGGCGTGGCCATCGGCGCCCGGGTCACGAACACCTGCGCGGCCACCGCCGGGGAGAGCTGCGGCTCCCGGATCCGCGCGAGGGCCTCCGCCACCGTCGCGTCAGGGGGCAGGATGACCGGTTCGGACGTCATCACGCTGCCCGCCGTGCCCGGCGTGTACTTCAGCAACTGCCGCACCGAATCGGCCTCGTCCGGCTCCATCAGGTCGAGCAGCACGTCCTGTTCCGGCGGCGGCAGCTCACCGAGCAGATCGGCGGCGTCGTCCGGGTCCATCTCCTCCAGGATGTCGGCGGCCCGCTCGCGGTCCAGCGCAGCGAGGATCTCCACCTGGTCGTGCTCGGGCAGTTCACTGAGCACGTCGGCGAGCCGCTCGTCGTCCAGGGCCGCAGCGACCTCGTTACGTCGGGCGTCGGGCAGGTCCTGTAGCGCGTTGGCCAGGTCCGCCGGACGCATGTCCTCCAGTACGGCAAGCAGGTTGGCGGTACCCCGGGTCTCCGCCACCCCACTGAGCCCGCGTACCTGATTCCACTCGACCTGATGCAGGTGGCCCCGACGAGCCAACCGACCGGTCTGCTCGCGGACCGCCACCCGGGTCAGTGACCACTCGCCACTACGACTGCACTCCATCGCCACGTCGACCACCGACGCCGCCCGGCCCTTCGGGGCGACCTGCACCCGGCGGTCCAGCAGCTCCTGTAGGACGAGCAACTCGTTGGGCCGCTTCTCGAACCGGCGGAGGTTCAACCTGCCACTGCCCAGCACGATGGCGTCGGCGTCGATCGAGGTGATCCGGTTGATGGAGAGAAAGATCCGTCGGCGCATCGGCATCTCGGCGACCAGACCCACGACCTCGGGCGGTCGTTGGCTCGCGCGCAGCCGGGCCACCGCGTCGCGTACCCGGCCGACCTGGTCGCCGTTGGGGTCGAAGACGGCGACTCCGGCAAGTCGGGCGATGTACACCCGGGTCGGCGTGCTCACGGGCACCAGCCTAGGGGGTATGTCGACGCACCGGCCCGAGTCGTGGCGAGGCCCCGGCGGCGGACGGGCGGCGCGGGGATCGCCGTCACGTCGTTCGAACCAGCCGGCGACGGTCCAGGGCCGGCACGGCCCGGCAGTGACCCCGATATACGGCCTGAGGGCCTAGTGTCTATCAACATGTCGACCTTGGCTTACGAGATTGTGGACGTCTTCACCGACCGTCCGTACGCCGGGAACCCGCTCGCGGTGGTCTTCGGCGCTGACGGGCTGGCGACCGACCAGATGCAGGCTCTGGCCCGCGAGTTCAACCTCTCGGAGACGGTCTTCGTGCTGCCTGCCACCCAGGTCGGCGCCACCTATCGGGCCCGGATCTTCACGCCGGTCGACGAGTTGCCGTTCGCCGGCCATCCCAGCGTCGGCGCCGCGGTCACCGCCGCTCGTCGGGGCATGTTCCCGACCGGGCAGGTCAACCAGGAATGCGGTGCCGGCGTGCTGCCGATCGAGGTGAGCGACGGTGCCGCCGTCCTGACCGGCGGCAGCCCCACCCTCGGGCCCGAACTGGAGCCGGAGCCGCTGCTGGAGATGGTCGGGCTCGGTGCTGAGGACCATTCCGGTCCAGCGCCGCGGGTCGCCGGCTGCGGGCTGGAGTTTCCGTTCCTGCCGGTACGCCCGGACGCCCTCGCCCGGGCCCAGGTGAACCCGGTCGCGGCCGGGCGGTACGGCATCGAACATGTGAGCGTCTTCTCCTGGAACCCGGCGACCCAAACCGTGCACGCCCGGGTCTTCGTCCCCGGTCTCGGCGTACCCGAGGACCCGGCGACCGGGTCGGCCGCGCTCGGTCTCGGGGTGTGGCTGGTCGCCAGCGGCCTGTTACCCGGCGAGGGACAATCGTCGTACACCGTGCGGCAGGGCGTCGAGATGGGCCGGCCGTCCTCACTGGCCTGCATTGTGACCGCAGCCGGTGGCGTGGCGGTGGGCGCGAGCGTCGCAGGTCAGGTGATGCCGGTGGCGCGGGGGGAGATCCTCGTCCCGCCGTTCGTCGGCTGACGGCCGACGCGGACCGGCCCGGATGCGAGAGGATGCCGCGGTGACCGACGAGCGCGAGAACCATCCCCTGGTCGACGAGGCGATGAAGAAGGCCTCGGTGGCCTGGGTCGCGGTGGCGGACCGCCCGCCACTCGCCCTGTGGTGCGTACCCCTGGAGGCGGCGCTGTTCGTGGTCAGCGGCCCCGGCGAGCAGTCCGCGCCAGGGCTGGCCGAGGCCGACGAGGCCCAGGTGACCCTGCGCGGTGACCACGGGGGCCGGATCGTCACCTGGCCGGCGCGGGTCAGCCGGGTGGCACCCGGCACCGAGCAGTGGGACACGCTCGCTCCGCTGGTGGGGGCCAAGCGGCTGAACGCGCCCGGACCGACCACCGGACTGGTCGCCCGCTGGGCCGCCGACGGCTGCGTCCTGATCCGGCTCGCTCCGGCCGGCCAGCCGACGCACGGCGCCGAGTTGCCGGCCGGCTCGCTGGCCGAGCAGCCCCGGCCGACGCCGGCCGTCCGGGCCACCCGCCGTCCGTTCCGGCTGCACCGTGTCCGGCGTCGTTGACCCGCCGTACCCCGAGGCGACGCCGGCCCGGGGTACGTGCGTGGCTACGACGGTGCGCCGACCGGGCTGGGTGCCTCGTCGACCAGGTCGACCACCTCGCGGAGGGACGCCAGGGTCCGGCCGGCCCAGTCGGCGTCGAGGTTGAACACCAGATGGTTGGCGAGGTCGGGCGAGGCGAGCCGGGCCGCGCTCAGGCCGGCGCGCTGCGCGCCGGTCAACTCCTGGCTGCCGCCGTCACCCACGTAGAGGCAGTCTGCCGGCGACAGACCCAGCCGCGCACAGGCGGCCAGGTAGAGGCTCGCGTCCGGCTTGCATCGCCCCACCTGCACGGAGAACACCCGGACGTCGAGCAGCGGGGCGATCGCCAGCTCCGGCAGGAACGCCGGCAGCTCGTGGGTGCAGTCACTGATCACGCCGGTCCGTACGCCCCGTCGCCGCAGCGCCCGCAGGGTCGGCACGGCCTCGTCCCGTAACCGGGTGTCCGCGCGTACGGCCTGGTGCCGGGCGGCGGCGGCAGCCCGCAACGCCTTGGCCGGAGGGTGTACGCCGGCCTGTTCGCACACCCAGCGCAGGGTCGCCTCGACGCTGCCGAAGCGTCCGCTGGCGCGGTCGTAGAAGCTGCGGTCGAGCACCTCAAGGAAGGTGTCCGGCGGGCAGCCGAGCAGCTCGGCGGTACTGAGGTGACCCTTGCCACGCTGGACCGGACCGGTCAACGTGCCGAAGAAGTCGAACAGCACCGCCCGGAACCTGGGCATGGGAACGCCTCCGGGCGGATGGGGAGGAGCCCTGGTGAGGACGCGCATGAGCGTAACCGAACATTGACGGAAAGTGGCGTCCGTGGGACGTGTGAAGATTGCACCTCGTGGTCCCCGAAGCTCATCGTCCCCTACTTGACCTGCGGATCGGCGCGGCACTTGCCGTGGCTGTCTTCGCCGTCTCGTCATCCGCGCCGCTGATCGCCTTCGCCGCCGCGCCCGCCCTGGCGGTCGCGTTCTGGCGCAACGTGCTGGCGGTCGCCGTGCTGAGTCCGTTCGCGTTGACCCGCCGACGGTCCGAGTTCCGCTTCGTGGCCACCGGCGCGGGCCGTCGCGAGGGCATGTTCTGTGTCCTGTCCGGGGTGGCGCTGGCGGCGCACTTCGCCACCTGGATGCCGAGTGCGAAGCTCACCTCGGTGGCTGCGGCGACGGCGCTGGTGGCCACCCAGCCGGTCTGGCAGGGGCTGATCGCCCGGGCGCAGGGCCGCTGGCTGCCGGCGGGGGTCTGGGCCGGCATCGGGGTGGCGGTGGCCGGGGCGGTGCTGGCGACCGGAGCCGACTTCACGGTTTCCGGCCAGGCCTTCGCGGGCGACCTGCTGGCGCTGGCCGGTGGCCTGTTCGCGGCGGTGTACACCGCGCTGGGGGAGCGTGCCCGGGTCACCGTCAGCAACGCCACCTACACCACCATCTGCTACAGCGTGTGCGGGCTGATCCTGCTGGTGGTCTGCCTGGTCGGCGGGGTGCCGCTGAGCGGCTTCGACACCGGCACCTGGCTGGCCGTGCTCGCCCTGGTCGGCGGGGCACAGTTGCTCGGCCACTCGATGTTCAGCTACGCGCTGCGGCGGGTGCCGGCCACCACGGTCAGCGTGCTGATCCTCCTGGAGGCACCCGGTGCGGCGCTGATCGGCTGGGCGTGGCTGGGTCAGCTGCCCGACCCGGTGACCCTGCCCGGCCTGTCGCTGCTGCTGGTCGGTGTGGCCGTGGTGGTGTTGTCCAGCGCCCGCACGGCCCGCCGTGCGACACGGGTCAGTACTGCGGTGCCGGCGGACGCGGCACCGGTCCGCGACTGACGCCGGCCCCGCCGGTCACACCTCGTGCACCTCAAGCACCCGGGCCCGGGGTGCGGCCTCCCCCAGCGTCCCGCGCAGCGCGGTTCGCTCCGGATCGGCCAGGAACGCCTCGTAGCCGGCCCGGGTGTCGAACCGGATGACGTGCACCTCGGAACGCCCGTCCCCGGTACGCAGCCGCCGTTCCAGCCGGCCACCGTGCCGTGGCAGCAGGGCGAGCACCGTGTCCTCGTACCGTTGCCCGGCCTCGACCGCGTCGTCGGGCAGCTCCACGAGCGCGACCAGGCGCACCGCTGCCGACGTCTCGGTGACAAGTGACTTCCAGAACTGGTGGTCGACGTGACCGCCCGGGATGCCCTCCCGCCGGCCGGTGTCGAGGTAGCCGTGCCGGCGGTAGAAGCCCGGGGCCTGGAACGAGAACGAGGCGACCGAGATTTCGGTGCAGCCGCGTCGTTGGGCCTCCTGCTCGGCGGCTGTCAGCAGGCGACCGCCCCAGCCTTCGCCGCGCCGATCCGCGCGGACCCAGACCATGTTGATCCCGGCACAGGTACCCCAGCTCCATCCGGTCAACCCGGCCAGCAGCTCGCCGTCCGCGTCGGTGACCCGGACGGACAGCTCCGCCTCGTCGGTGGCGCCGGTGGCCCGCTGGTTGAAGGCGGTCAGCTCGGCATCCAGCCGGGCGGCCAGCGCCTCGTCCTTGCCGAGCACCCGCAGGTTGGCGCCCTCTGTGACGGTCATGGCGCGGAGTATCGCAATGTTTCCCGACCGCGGCGACCCGGTTGCCCCGCCCGATGCATCGGCAGGCCGGGCGACCCGGTTGCGCCGCCGGTGTCGTCAGTCCGGAATGCCCACCGCGGCGGCGCTGGCCGCCCAGAGTCGCGCGGCGAGCCGCGGGTCGGCCGCCTTCGGCCATGGGCGGCGTGGTCGGCAGTCGAAGTAGTAGCCACCGTCGTGCAACCGGGCCCGGTCCTGGTTGGCCAGCCAGACCAGCGTCCGCGCGCCCTTGGCCGGGCTGCGAAACGGCAGCAGACGCATGCCCATGGCGACCACCCGACTCTCGTTACCGAAGCGGGTCCGCACCACCCCGGGATGGAAGCAGTACGAGTCGATCTGCGGCCACCTCCGGGCCGCCTCGGCGGTGAACAGGATGTTCGCCTGCTTGCTGGTGCCGTACGCGGACATCGGGCGGTAGCGGCGCAACGGCGCGTTCAGGTCGTTCGGATCCAGCGTGCCGCTGCGATGCGCGCCGGAGGCGGTTACCACCATCCGACCCACCCGGTCGGCCAGCAGGTTGGCGAGCAGGAAGGGCGCCAGGTGGTTGGCCTGGATGGACAGCTCGAAACCGTCGACCGTGGTGACCGGCTGGAGCACGATCGCGCCGGCGTTGTTGGCCAGCACGTCGATCCGGTCGTACGCGGCGCGTAGCCGCTCGGCCATCTGCCGGACGTCGTCGAGGACGGCGAAGTCGGCGCGGAACACCTCGGGTCGCTCCCCGGAGGCCTCGCGGACCTCGTCGGCGGCGGCCCGCAGCCGGGCCGGATCCCGGCCGACCAGGACCACCTGGTCGCCCCGGCAGGCAAGACCGGTGGCGGCAGCCAACCCGATGCCGGAACTCGCTCCGGTGATCACGACCAGTCGACGGTCAGTGACATCTTCCACAGGTCCATTCACCGCGGTCACGGCACGAGGTTACCGTGGCGTCACAAGCACCTTTGGGATCGTTAAGTCAGGGGCGGCGGGCCTGCCGTACCCCGGAAGGAGCGCCGTCGATGGCCGTTGTTGGGCGTCCCCGCCGGTCCTGCCTGGCCGTGCCCGGATCGAGCGTCAAGATGCTCGGCAAGGCCCAGGGCCTCCCGGCCGACCAGGTCTTCCTCGACCTGGAGGACGCGGTCGCCCCACTGGCCAAGCCGGACGCCCGCAAGAACATCGTGGCCGCGCTGAACGAGGGCGACTGGGCCGGAAAGACCCGGGTCGTCCGGGTCAACGACCTCACCACCCCGTGGACGTACCGGGACGTCATCGACGTGGTGGAGGGGGCGGGGGCCAACCTCGACTGCGTGATGTTGCCGAAGGTGCAGAACGCGGCGCAGGTGCAGTGGCTGGACATGACCCTCACCCAACTGGAGAAGACCCTCGGCCTGGAGGTGGGCCGGATCGGCGTCGAGGCGCAGATCGAGAACGCCGCCGGCCTGGTCAACGTCGACGCCATCGCCGCCGCGTCGCCACGCGTCGAGACGATCATCTTCGGCCCGGCCGACTTCATGGCCTCGATCAACATGAAGTCGCTTGTGGTGGGGGCCCTCATCCCCGACTACCCGGGCGACCCGTACCACTACATCCTGATGCGCATCCTGATGGCCGCCCGGATGCACGACAAGCAGGCCATCGACGGCCCGTTCCTGCAGATCCGGGACACCGACGCGTTCCGCGAGGTCGCGAAGCGGTCCGCAGCACTCGGCTTCGACGGCAAATGGGTACTGCATCCCGGTCAGATCGAGGCCGCGAACGAGGTCTACTCGCCGGCCCAGGCCGACTACGACCAAGCCGAGTTGATTCTCGACGCGTACCAGCACTACACCTCGGAGGCGGGTGGCCGGCTGGGCGCGGTGATGCTCGGCGACGAAATGATCGACGAGGCTTCCCGCAAGATGGCGCTGGTGATCGCCGCCAAGGGCCGGGCCGCCGGCATGACGCGCACCACGACGTTCGACCCGCCGGCCGAGTAGCCGTACCAGTCACCCCGCGCCCGCCCCGACCTCGGCCGGGGCGGGCGTCGCTGGTCAGGTGGTGGAGGACGAGCTCGCGATGGCGAAGGCGATCGCGACGGCGTAACCGATGATCACCAGCGCGAGCAGGCCGGTGAGGATCCAGCCGACGATGATGGCGGCCTTGGCCATTCCCTCGCCGCTCTCGCCGGTCTCCCGGATCTGGCGCATGGCCACGTGTCCCATGATGGCACCGACCGGAGCGGTGATACATGAGCCGATCCCGATCAGGGAGAGGACCAGGGCGACGATCGCCATAGAGTTCGTCTTCTGCTGCGGGTAGCCGTACCCGGGCGGGGGGTAGCCGTAGCCGGGCGGGGCCGGCGGGTAACCGGCGGGCTGAGCCGGCGGATAACCGGCGGGCTGAGCTGGCGGGTAACCGGCCGGCGGGTACGGCGCGGCGGCCGGGTCCGACTTCATGCCGGCGTACGGGTCGGCCGGCGACGGCTGATACGGATCGTATCCGGACGGTTGCGGTGGAATGGGTGGCTGCGGGCTGACCGGCAGGGTCGGGTCGGCGGGCGGGCCGGACGGCTGGCCGGTCGATGCGGGGTCGGGCCAGCCGCCCGCCGGCGGGGGTTGCGTCATCGGGCTTCTCTTCCGTCGCGATGATGTGGCGCAGTCAGGGTAGTCACCGCCACGCACCCCGCGACGCGCCCGGCACCGGGTGCGCGTTGCCCGACAGCGGCGGGAAGGGCAGGATCTCGGCATGGGGATTGACGCGCGTGCGGCGGACCGTTCCGGCAACAGACCGAGACGGGACGTCAGCCGGCCGGGCATGAGCCGGCGGCCACGCCCTGCCGCAGCACCGGAGCCCGGCGACCAGGATGCTCCAGCTTTACTGCCCGAGCCGGTGACCATGCGGTTGGACGGCAAGGTCGCGCTGGTGACGGGGGCGGGTAGCCCGGACGGCATCGGGTACGCGACCGCTCGCCGACTGTCCGACCTCGGCGCCCGGGTGGCGATCGTGTCGACCACCCGGCGCATCCACGAGCGGGCCGGCGAACTCGGGGTGACCGGTTTCGTCGCCGACCTCACCGACGAGTCTGAGGTGGGCGCGCTGGCCGATGCGGTGGCCGAGCAACTCGGTGACGTCGAGGTGCTGGTCAACAACGCCGGGTTGGCCAGTCGGGCCAGCCCGGAGGTGCTGCGCCCGGTCGCCCAGCTCAGCTACGACGAGTGGCGGGGCGAGATCGACCGGAACCTCACCACCGCCTTCCTGTGCAGCCGGGCCTTCATCGGCGGCATGGCCGAGCGCGGTTGGGGCCGGATCGTGAATCTGGCCGCCACCGCCGGTCCGGTCAACGCGCTGCCCACCGAGGCGGCCTACGCGGCGGCCAAGGCGGGCGTGGTGGGCCTGACCCGGGCGCTGGCCATGGAGATGATCGCCGACGGGGTGACGGTCAACGCCGTGGCCCCGGGCACCATCTACACCGCGGCCTCGACCATGGCCGAGATCAAGCAGGGTCTGGGTACGCCGGTGGGACGCCCCGGCACCCCCGACGAGGTGGCTGCGGCGATCACGTTCCTCTGCTCACCAGCCGCGTCGTACATCACCGGGCAGATGCTTGTGGTCGACGGCGGCAACAGCGTGCGGGAGGCCCAGTTCCGCTGAACGGGATCAGGTGCCGGTGCCGTCGGAGCCGGCCCAGATCGCCAGCGCCAGCCAGCCGCAGCAGGCCAGCAGGAAGAGGCCGGTGAAGATGTAGCTGAGGATCAGGCCCCAGGTGGCGAGCTGCTCGCCGTCCTCGCCGCTGGTGCGCAGCTGCCGCTTGGCCAGGTGCCCGAGGGCGATGCCGGCGGGGGCGAAGACGAAGGCGAAGACCAGCGACAGGATGGCCAGCACGTTGGTG
Source organism: Micromonospora sp. NPDC000442 (assembly GCF_042898635.1). Lineage (NCBI taxonomy): Bacteria > Bacillati > Actinomycetota > Actinomycetes > Micromonosporales > Micromonosporaceae > Micromonospora > Micromonospora sp. NPDC000442. Next base: position 43,178 of record NZ_JBIAYZ010000005.1, read on the forward strand.
CCGCGCCCGCCGCCCTGGCCGCCCGGCGGTCCGTACTGCCCGTAGGGCACCTGCGGGGCGTACGGCGGTTGCTGACCCCACTGTTGGCCGTGCGGCGGCTGCCCCGGATGCTCGTACGACGGCTGCCCGTACGCCGGCTGTCCGTGCTGCTGTTCGCCCGGCTGCTGTCCGTACGGTTGGCCGTACTGCGGCTGCTGACCGCCCGGCGGTGGCTCGTAGGGCGACGGCGGCTGGTCCGGCTCCGGTGGTTGGCCCACGCTCTCCTCCTCCGTACCGCCCTACAGTCCCCGCGCGGCCCGTCCGCCCTGGTGGGGAAGGCCCTCATTGCGGGACGCTACCCGCAGCGGTGAAGCTTTTCACAGCGGTTGTGTGGACTGGTCACCTTGGCCGCCCCGGCCCGGGCGACGATACTGATCGAGCGTTTAGTTACCAGTGAGTAGGCGCCGATTCCCCGGAGGCTGAGATGGCTCGACTCGCCCAGACGCCCGGCCTGACCGACGAGCAGCAGTCGATCCTGGAGACCGTCCGGGAGTTCGCGGACAAGGAGATCATCCCGCACGCGCAGCGCCTGGAGCACGCCGACGAGTACCCGGCCGACATCCTCGACGGGATGAAGGAGATGGGCCTGTTCGGGCTCACCATCGCCGAGGAGTACGGCGGTCTCGGTGAGTCCCTGCTGACCTACGCACTGGTGGTGGAGGAACTCTCCCGAGGCTGGATGTCGATCTCCGGCATCGTCAACACACACTTCATCGTGGCGTACCTGATCTCCCAGCACGGCTCCGCCGACCAGCGGGCCCGGCTGCTGCCGAGGATGGCCACCGGCGAGGTACGCGGTGCCTTCTCCATGTCGGAACCGGAGTGCGGCTCCGACGTCTCGGCGATCAAGTCGAAGGCGGTCCGCGACGGTGACCGCTTCGTCATCAACGGCCAGAAGATGTGGCTGACCAACGGCGCGTACTCGTCGGTGGTGGCCACCCTGGTCCGGACCGAGACCGGCGCCGACACGGTCTACGGCAACATGAGCACCTTCCTACTGGAGAAGGAACCCGGCTTCGGCGAGACCGCCCCGGGCCTGACCATCCCCGGCAAGATCGACAAGATGGGTTACAAGGGCGTCGAAACCACTGAGATGGTGCTCGACGGCGTCACCGTCCCCGACAGTGCCGTCCTCGGCGGTGCCGACCACGTGGGCAGGGGTTTCTACCAGATGATGGACGGCATCGAGGTCGGCCGGGTAAACGTCGCCGCCCGGGCCTGCGGCATCTCCATCCGGGCCTTCGAACTGGCCGTCGGGTACGCCCAGCAACGCCGGACCTTCGGTCAGCCGCTCGCGAAGCACCAGGCCATCGCCTTCAAGCTGGCCGAGATGGGTACGAAGATCGAGGCGGCGCACGCCCTGATGGTCAACGCGGCCCGACTCAAGGACGCCGGCCAGCGCAACGACGTCGAGGCCGGGATGGCGAAGCTGCTCGCCTCGGAGTACTGCGCCGAGGTCGTCCAGGAGGCGTTCCGCATCCACGGCGGCTACGGCTACTCCAAGGAGTACGAGATCGAGCGGCTGATGCGGGAGGCCCCGTTCCTGCTCATCGGCGAGGGCACCTCCGAGATCCAAAAGACGATCATCTCCCGGGGCCTGCTCCGCGAGTACAAGCTCTGAGCGCTCAGCTCCGGCGGGTCAGCCCGGCGGCGGCCCGCTCCACGATCAGGCAGCGGTCCTCGACGTAGTCGATCCCGGCCTCCTCGGCGATCTGCCGAGCCTGCGCCGAGACGATGCCGAGCTGCAACCACACCGCCGGGGCGCCGACCGCCACCGCCTGCCGCACCACTTCCACGGCGTCGTGGGCCGGCCGGAACACGTCGACCAGGTCGACCGGGTGCGGGATGTCGGCCAGGGACCGGTAGACCGGCTCGCCGAAGAGTTTGTCGGCGGTCGGGTTGACCGGAATGATGCGCCAGCCATGCCGCTGCATCTCCAGCGGTACGCGGTGAGCAGCCTTGAACGGATCGCGGGACGCACCGACGACGGCGATCACGGCGGCGTCGGCGAGGATCTGCTTGGCGGCACGCATCCGACGACTGTAGCCGCGTCGCTGTCCAGGCTGCCCCCGATCGACCTTTCGACAACGCTCAGCCTCCCCCGCCCCGCCCTGTTCAGAGCAGGCTCAGCTGCTCCGGTGCTGGTGCTGGCTGCGGCGCGGCACGGTGTTCGCCGGCCTCGGCCCGGATCAGCCCGTGACGGCGGGCGGCGATGCGGACCCGGGCGGTCAGCTCCCGCTGGTAGGACTGCGGCGCGTACGCGCCCGCCCGGAACAGCTCCCGGTAGCGCGGAACCAGATGGGGGTGCTCCTGCCCGAGCCACCGCGCGTACCACTCGCGAGCGCCGGGACGCAGGTGTAGCGCAAGCGGCGTCACGCTGGCCGCGCCCGCCGCGGCGATCGCCGCCACGGTGGCCTCGATCGACTCGTCCGAGTCGGAGAGGCCGGGCAGGATCGGCGCCATCAATACGCCCACCTCGAAGCCGGCGTCGGCGAACCGGCGTACCGCGTCGAGCCGGCGGCGTGGGCTCGGCGTGCCGGGCTCGACCGAGCGCCACAGTCGCTCGTCGACGAACCCGACCGAGAAGGAGACGCCCACCCGAGCGGCCTCGGCCGCCTGCCGCAGCAGCGGGAGATCACGTTGGATCAGGGTGCCCTTGGTCAGGATGGAGAACGGATTCGCGAAGTCGCGCAGCGCCTCGATGATCGGCGGCATGAGCCGGTAGCGCCCTTCGGCCCGCTGGTAGCAGTCGACGTTCGTGCCCATCGCCACGTGCGCGCCGCGCCAGCGTGGTGCGGCCAGCTCACGGCGCAGCAGCTCACCCGCGTTGACCTTGACGACCACCCGGCTGTCGAAGTCCGCCCCCGCGTCGAAGTCAAGGTAGGTGTGAGTATTTCGGGCAAAGCAGTTGTGGCTCACCACCCCGTCGGCGATGAAGTCACCGGTGCCCGTGGTGATGTCCCACAGCGGAAGGTCCAGCCCGAGAGATTCGATCTCGGTGACCCGCAGCCTGGCCCGGCACTTCACCGCAGCCCCCTCGATCGAACGTTTGCGGGTGATGGCGGGATCGGTCAGGTGGAAAAACCGCAGACGTTCCGCGAGGCCACCCGTCACCCTCAGGGTGCGGACCCGGTTGGCCCGCCCAGAACCCTCAAGTATGGCGGAGAGGTCGAAGTGACGTAACGCGTCCGCTGTCCGGGTCAGGATGGCGTCGTCGGCATTGGAGATCCGGAGGATCCCCCGGCTACAACTTCCTTCGGCGTCGAAGATGCCGGCGAGGAAACCTCGGTACCAGTCGTCGTCGGGCTGCGCGGGCCACGCGATGAGCCTCCGGATGGCGTTCAGGTCCGCCTCCCTGGAGGAGCGGATGGCTTCCATCGCCCGGCGATGTGAACTGGCCGGTGTGAAGGAGAACCGTGTCGTCTCAACTCCGAACGCGCGCAGATAGCGCTGGGTGCGGTGCAGCGCTTCCTCGTCGGCCAGCGCGAGCCGGAACCTGTGCACGACGCCGTACGGGTAGACGTGGGTGCCGAGGTTGCCGTCCCCGCGGATCATGCCGCTGAGATAGCCCTTTCGGTAGGCGTCGTTCTCCTTCGGTCCGGCTGCGAATCGCCCTGTGCCGATCAGGCGGTTGTTCGTGGTCAGGTAGGGGCGCTGGCCGTCGCCGTGCATGGCGCCCGTGACGTGCTTCCAACCCCGTTCGGTCAGGAAGCGGTGATCGCCACTCGCGACAAATGTCGTGCCGTCCTCGAGCGTGAGCCGGTAGGCCGGCTTCATCGTCGACCACTTGGCCAGAACGGTGGTCACGACGTAGCGGCGGTAGGCACCCCGCCGTTCGGTCCCATAGATGCGGTCGCCCACCTCCAGATCGCGTATCGCTCTGATGCCTCCGTCGGCCATCAGGATCGGAGTGTCCCCGGACAGGCAGTACGAACATGCATGACTGCATCCCCGGTACGGGTTGACGGTCCACTCGAACGGGACGCGGGAGGTGCCCGGGACCTTGTTGAGGATCGACTTGGCGCGCACCTCGTAGAAGGTCATGCCGGCGAAATCGGGGGTGTCGAAGGTGCGGACGACCGCATCGGGCAGCGCCAGCGGCAGGGGTGGCGTCGCTGGCGCTGCCCGTCCGGGAACTCCCTCGACCGGGGGAGCGGTGAGGTTGTCCCAGCGCATGGCAAGTATTCGAACACATGTGCTATCGACGTGCAAGTGACTCGCCGGACACTCGCGTGTGCGGTAGCCGACGATGGGGGCAGGATGAGGGCATGTCGACCTTCGTCTACGACGGGGACTGCGCCTTCTGCACCCGCTGCGCGGAGTTCATCGAGCGTCGCATCCCGACCGACGCCCGCGTGGTGCCCTGGCAGTTCGCCGATCTCGACCGGCTCGGTCTCACCGAGGCCGAGTGCGAGGAGGCGGTGCAGTGGGTCGGTGCCGACGGCAGCCGGGCCGCCGGCCCGGACGCCATCGCCGCGCTGCTGACCGGCAGCGGCCGTGGGTGGCGGATCGCCGGAGCCGGGCTACGGATTCCGCCGGTACGCGCCGCTGCCTGGCCCGTGTACCGCTGGGTGGCCCGCAACCGGCACCGGATGCCCGGCGGCACGGCCGCCTGCTCGCTGCCCCAGGAGACCCGGGACCGCCTCTACGGCCCATCCGGCGGCTGACACCTCGCACGAATGCCTGCCCGCTCCGGGTCGTACGGCGCACGGGATCGTGGGCCGGTCAGGGCGCTGCCGGATCCGGCACCGGCGGGGTGTCGGCCGGCAGCGGGTCCGAGTCGAGCCTTCGCTGGTCGGGCGTGAACCTGCGGGCCAGGAACTGTCGTACTGCGACGAGCGGGCGGACCTTCTCCAGCGGCAGGAAGCTGGTCATGGCGACCAGGTGTGGTGCGAACGAGATGGTGATGGTCGCGATGGTCACCAGGTGGAACGAGTAGAAGAAGCCGACCGTGGCGAGCCGCCAGCGCTCGGGCAGCACGAAGACCAGAGGGCTGAGCAGTTCGAAGGCGAGGATGCCGAACTGGGCGACGAGCAGCAGGTGGGGCACCTGCGCGATCAGGTCCGCCAGGTCGGTGCCGCGTCGGATGATTGCCTTGGCGAGCACCGAGCCGGTCGCCCAGTCCAGGCCGCCGAAGCGGAACTTCGCCCAGGCCGCCAGGAAGTAGGTGCAGACCACCGAGATCTGGGTGACCCGCAGCGCCCAGCCGCCTGCCTCCGTCCTGGTCGGGTCGCCGTGCCGGGCCCGGCCCGCGGTGGGCAGCACGGCCAGCGCGACGAGCAGGGCGAACCGGTCGTGGTCCACCTTGCCGTAGCTCATCGCGACGATCATCCACTCCAGGTAGAGCGCGAAGACCGTCCAGCCGAGCAGTCGGGGAGCCCGTCCGGTCGCGGCGAGCAGGGCCAGCAGCAGCAGGGCCCAGAAGATCACGCTTACCAGCGTCGCGGTGGGGGTGGGCAGCGGCAGGACCCGCCCGACGAACAGCGGTTGGTAGAGGTTGCCGGGTACGTCGACGCGATCTCGTACCCAGGGGGTGAAGACGACCAGGTCGGCGGCGACGAAGAGGTAGACAAGCGTGCGGAACGCGGCGACGCGACCGCGGGGCACCGCTTCGGTGAGCCAGCGACTCATCGGGTGACCTGCCAGCGGACGACGGTCTCGTCGACCCATCGACCGGTGGGCCGACGGTCGGTGATGTCGTGCCACCGGATCACGATCCGGACCTCGGTTAGTTCCGGTGCGTCGGGATGGCGCCGGCCGTACGCTTCGGCGATCTCGCGCAGCCGGCTGGGGTCGTCGACGTACCGGCTCTGCTGACCCTCGATCTCGGCCCGGCGGATGCCGGTCGCTCCCTCGCCCAGCTCGACGAGGTTGCCGCTGAGGTCGACCCCTTCCACCCGAGTGTCCGGGGCGTCCGCGTCGGCCGGATCGGAGGTGGAGTACATCCGGAAGGGACCGAACGGGAAGTGGTCGTCCGCGCCCCAGGTCGTGCCGGCGAGCAGGACGGCGAGGCCGAGTGCCGTCACCGCCACCCGGACCGTACGGCCGCGGCTCGTCAACGCATCCATCGCGTGCTGAAGATACGGCACGGGCGCTCGTTGGAGTGGCCTGATCGGCGGGCCGTGTCCCAGCTGTGACGGGTCCGGCGTCAGGGTGGGAGTGCGGACGCCGATGGCCGGGCCCGATGCGGGCCCGGCCATCGACTCTGTGAGATCAGTGCTTGTGCTCGGCGAGCTTCTTGCGAACGTCGTCCATGTCGAGCGCCTGAACCTGCTCGATGAGGTTCTCCAGAGCCGACTCCGGCAGCGCACCCGGCTGAGCGAAGACGATCACGCCGTCGCGGATCGCCATGATGGTCGGGATGGACCGGATGTCGAACTTGGCGGCGAGTTCCTGCTGCGCCTCGGTGTCCACCTTGCCGAAGGTGATGTCCGCATGCTTGTCGGACGATCGCTCGTAGACCGGAGCGAACCGCTTGCAGGGACCGCACCAGTCGGCCCAGAAGTCAACCAGCACGATGCCGTTGCCCTCGGTCACCTGGTCGAAGTTAGCCGTGGTCAGCTCGACGGTTGCCATGTGAGTCTCTCCGATCACGCGGAACAGCTACGTCTGGTGGAACTCGGGCGTACCCCATCGCATTCCCGCCGTGGTGCCACCGTAACCCTGGTCGCAGTCCGGGTGGGGTCTTTGTCCGCATCGATCATCGTCGGTCTTCGACGGTGTCCGCAGATCGCACATGCATGTCGCATTTGCGTGACCGCCCGTAATGGGAGCGTTTCCAATGAGATCAACGCTCTGACCCGGTACGAAGCAGTAACTTTGGCGTTGACGAGCGGCGATTCGACCTGCAGAGATCGCTTTTTGACCGACGATCAGTCACTAAGAGTAATGTAACAAAAAGATAAATGTGACCTCGGTCTCTGTGCGACCGGACGGGTGTACGGCAGAATCTTGAGACATCAGAGCGTGGGCGGCGGGTGCCGGGGAGGGCCCCGCCGCTCATTGCGTCCGGCCTCGGTTTCTCCGCGCTGGCCCCGCCCGCTCAGGTGCTGATCAAGCGGCCTTTCCGGGGGTCGGCTGGTGTGACATTCCGACGCCTGTCCCGCCCTGCGGTTCGCCTTAACCCTCGATAAGGCATGCTGTGCCGAACTCCGCCGCCTCCGTCGAAGGAGACCAGGATGCAGTTCGGCCGCTACTACGAGGAGTTCGAGGTCGACGCGGTCTACCGCCACTGGCCGGGCAAGACGGTCACCGAGTACGACGACCACCTGTTCTGCCTGCTCACCATGAACCACCATCCGCTGCACATGGACGCGCACTACGCCGAGACGGCGAGTCAGTTCAAGCGCAACGTCGTGGTCGGCAACTACATCTACTCGCTGCTGCTCGGCATGTCGGTGCCCGACGTCAGCGGCAAGGCCATCGCGAACCTGGAGATCGAATCGCTGCGGCACGTCGCACCCACCTTCCACGGCGACACGATCTACGGCGAGACCACGGTGCTGGACAAGCGCGAGTCCGCGTCCAAGCCGGATCGTGGCGTGGTGGCGGTGGAAACCCGCGGCTACAACCAGGACGGCACGCTGGTCTGCGTCTTCCGGCGCAAGGTGATGGTCCCCAAACGGGAGTACGCCGCGGCATCCGTGCCTGACGGCGTCGACCCCGAGCGGCCCAGTTTTCCCGAGCCCCGCTGACCCGTACGCGGGTGATTCCGCCCGAGGACGGGCTCGTCGCGCCCGGTCGGGTCGCAGCCGGCGGGGGTAGGGCGGCGCGCCGCAGCGGGTTCCCGGCGTAGGGGTTCCGTCCCCGGTCCGGGCGCATATGCTGGCGCCGGAGGTCCCGCCATGAGCGAGCGAATCACCACCGCCACCGCCTATTCCGCCACCGAGTGGGACCTGCTCACCAGCCTGCCCGGGCGGGTGATCGTGGCCGCTGCCGAGCCCGGCCCGGGGCGCCCGCACCGGGGCGTGGCGGCTGGCCTGGCCGGACTGGACGCGGTGGCGGCTGGGCGAGCCTTCGACAGCGATCTGGTCCGGGCGGTGGTGGCCGCGATCTACGCCCGGCACGACGGGGCATCCCCGCCAGCGGCGCAGCTCACCGACCTGGTGGACGTGCTCGCCGCCTGCCGGGCCGTCGTGCGGGTACTGGATCGCCATACCGACCCCGCCGACTCGGCGGCCTACCGACAGTGGGTGCAGTCGGTGGCCGCCCGGGTCTGTCGTACCGCGTCCTCGGCAGGGCCCGGCGGCATGCTGGCTCCCGCCGACCGCCGTTTCCTCGACCGGCTCGGCGGCGCCCTCGCCCTGCGCTGAGCGGCACCCGCTCC